>NZ_JBVHLU010000138.1:0-23661 GCF_055558835.1 Embleya sp. NPDC025285 | reverse complement strand
CCCCCCCCCCCCCCCCCCCCCCCCCCCCCCCCCCCCCCCCCCCCCCCCCCCCCCCCCCCCCCCCCCCCCCCCCCCCCCCCCCCCCCCCACGCCGATCGCTTGTCCGGCGATTCACTCGAAGGCCCGCTCACTCGTGTGTCGTCGGCAGGCTCGTCCGATGGCCCGGATGCCGGTGAGGGGTGTCCGGGCAACCCCCTCGATGCGACCTCGAGCGCTCGGCACCTCCGAGGGGCCGTACGGGTTGCGAGCGCCCGCGGCGGCAACGCCGGCGTGCGTCCCTCCCGACCACACGGCCGGCCCATCCGCGCCGTCGGGCCTACTCGCGGACCAGGCGGAAGAAGCGGCGGACCTCCTCGACGAAGGTCTCCGGTTGTTCGAACGCGGCGAAGTGGCCGCCGCGGTCGAGTTCGTTCCAGTACCGCAGGTCGGTGAAGCGGTTCGCGGCCCAGCGGCGCGAGGAGCGGATGATCTCGTGCGGGAAGATCGAGCATCCGGTCGGGACGCCGACCTCGGACAGGTCGGGGCTGCGATAGCTCTCCCAGTACAGCCGGGCCGAGGACGCGGCGGTGTCGGTGAGCCAGTACAGCGTCACGTTGTCCAGCATGTGCTCGCGCGAGAGGGCGTTCTCCGGATGCCCGTCGCAGTCGGTCCACTCCTGGAACTTCTCCACTATCCAAGCCAGTTGGCCCACCGGGGAGTCGGCCAGGCCGTAGCCCAGGGTCTGCGGGCGGGTGGACTGGATCTTGCTGTACCCCGCCCCCCACTCGGAGTGCGAGCTCAGGTCGGCGAGTGCCTGCCGCTCCTGGGGCGTCGGATCCCGCATCGCCTCCACGTCCGGCATCGCCACCGGCATGTTCAGGTGGATGCCGAGCACGTGCTCCGGGTCCTGCCGGCCGATCGACGCGGTGACCATCGACCCCCAGTCGCCGCCCTGCGCGCCGTAGCGCCGATACCCCAGGTCGGCCATCAGCCGGGCCCAGGCGCGGGCGATCCGGTCGATCCCCCACCCGGTCTCGGCCGGCCGGTCGCTGAAGCCGTAGCCGGGCAGCGATGGCAGCACCACGTGGAACGCGTCGGCCGCGTCGCCGCCGTGCGCCGTCGGGTCGGTCAACGGGCCGATCACGTCCAGGAATTCGATGATCGAACCGGGCCAGCCGTGGGTGAGGATCAGCGGCAGCGCGTCCGGGTGCGGCGACGGCGCGTGCAGGAAGTGGATGCCCAGGCCGTCGAGTTGGGCCTTGAAGTGCGCGTGGCCGTTCAGCCTGGCCTCGGTCTTGCGCCAGTCGTAGGTGGTGCGCCAGTGTTCGGCCAACTCCCTGGTGTAGGCGAGCGGCACGCCCTGCGACCAGTCGGCCACCGGCTCCGCCTCGGGCCAGCGGGTGCGCGCCAAGCGCTCCCGCAGGTCCGTCAGGTCGGCCTCGGGTATCTCGATCCGAAACGGCGTGATGTGCGGCGGGGTGGGCATCGACCGGCAACTCCATCCGAGGCGGGGATCAGGTCACGGAGACGACTGCGGGCCTCGGCCGTCGTCGACGATCGGTGCGACCGGGTCGGGACTCCTGTCGTGCGTCTCCAGGTTGGTACTCAACCCGATCACCAGGGCACCGCACCAGAGTGCCGCGATCACGGAGAGCACGACTTTGGTCATCGGCGTCCATCGGGTGACCATCCACATCAGCAGCGCGCCGATCGGTGGCAGGACCACGAGCAGGAGCAGGACCGACCGCTGCTTGGCGAACCACGGGCGTTCGTTCTCGACGTGCCGGCGATGGCGGCTGGTAAGAATCACTGGATCCGGCTCCCTGGGAACACCCCGCGGACCACCCACGGGTGGGTCGCCTCACGTCTGCCCGGCGAAGCCGGACTCAGTCCTTGCGCCCGCGGCCTCGGGCGGGCCGACGGGCGTGCTCCGTATGGGTGAAGTCCGCGTGTGAAGCGGCCGATCGGCTTTCGCCGGGACCACCGAACCGGACAGGTTGTTGCTCTCGTCCGCACCGGATGGCCCCTGATCATCGGAAGGCCCCTGATGAACC
The DNA here is from genome assembly GCF_055558835.1 of Embleya sp. NPDC025285. Classification (NCBI taxonomy): domain Bacteria; kingdom Bacillati; phylum Actinomycetota; class Actinomycetes; order Kitasatosporales; family Streptomycetaceae; genus Embleya; species Embleya sp. NPDC025285. The sequence continues at coordinate 21,628 of NZ_JBVHLU010000138.1, read as the reverse complement.
GTCACCTCCGCAACGGGGTAGGCGTCACCGCCGCGCTCCTGACCGCCTGTTCGCTCGCCGCCGGCTCGCCCGTGTCCGCGCACGAGCCCGGGGGCGGGGGCGGGGGCGGGCTGACCACGTTGCTCACGCCCGGCGCGGGGCCGCGGGGTCCGCTTCCGGAGCCCGAGGCCGCGACCAACGCCGAGTTGCCGCCCTGGCCGGTTCCCCAGGACAGCGCACGGCGCGGCGCCGACGCGGGTCTGAAACTGGACAAGATGGAGGGCGCGAAGCAGCACTTCCACGTGCATCTGGACATCTTCGTCGGCCTCGACCGGGTCCTGGTGCCGCCGGACCTGGGCATCGACAAGAGGACCGGTCTGCTCGCGGATCTGCACACCCACGACGACAGCGGGGTGCTGCACGTGGAGAGCCACGACGCGAACGCCCGGTTCGTACTGGGCCAGTTGTTCGCCATGTGGAACGTGCGTTTCGACGAGACCCACCTGGGCGCGCTCACCCCCGACGCCACGCACACCTTCCGCACCTACCTGAACGGCGAGTTGGTCGGTGGAGATCCGGCCCGGATCGAGCTGCGTCCGCACGACCAGATCTCGGTGATGTACCAGGACGACAAGGTACGGATCAAGCCGCCGGCCTCGTACGACTTCCCGCCGGGCCTTTAGGGTCGCGCGCGTTCACGACAGTATGGGTGGGGTGCCGGGACGACGGAACGAAACAGGGGTTGCCGCCATGACCGATCTGGAAACCGCGGCCCCGGCCTTCATCGCCATGGCGCACTCGATCGTGTGGGCCTCGATAGCCACGGTGGACAGCGCCGGTCGGCCGCGGACCCGGATCCTGCACCCGTACTGGGTGTGGGAGCACGGCACGCTCACCGGCTGGGTGGCCACCGCGCCCACCGCGACCAAGCGCGCGCACATCGCCCGCAACCCGTTCGTGTCCTGCAACTACTGGTCGCCCTCGCACGACACGTGCGCCGCCGAGTGTCGCGCGGACCTGCTCTTCGAGCCGGAGGTGCGCGAGCGGGTGTGGAACCTGTTCCGGGACACCCCCGAGCCGCTGGGCTACGACCCGGCCGCCATCGGGGTGCCCGGGTGGGAGCGGCCCTCGTCGCCGGGCTTCGCGGTGATGCGGCTGTCGCCGTGGCGGCTGCGGGTGTTCCCCGGTGCGGCGCTCAAGGGCGGGCCCGGCGACCAGGTGCTGACCTGGCAGGAACCGCGCCCGGAGCTGACACCACAGGGCTGCAACTGACGCCACGGGGTTCCAGTTGAATCCGCGCCGTAATTCATGAGACAAACTTGTCTCATCTGAGCTAGCATCTATCCATGCCCACCGACAACGAGCACGTGCTGCGCGCCGCCGTCACCCTGCTGCTGCGGCGGCCCGCCTCGTCCATGGACGAGATCGCCCGGGCCGCCGGGATCAGCCGGGCCACGCTGCACCGGATGTTCCCCGGCCGCCCGGCACTGATCGCCGCACTCGGCGCGGAGGCCTCGGCGCAGATCGGTCGCGCCATCGACGCGGCCGACCTGACCAGCGGCGACGACGTCCCGGCCGTACTGCGCGGCCTGGTGGACCGACTCATGCCCTGCGCCGAATACCTGGCCTTTCTGTACGGCGAGAGCTCACTGGTCGGCGACCCGGACCTGGAGCAGGCCTGGAGCGTGATGGACGAGCAGGTCGCCGCCGCGGTCCGGCGCGGCCAGGAGAACGGTTCGATGCGGGTGGACCTCACCGCGCAGTGGGTCTCCGAGGCCCTGTTCTCCTTCGTCGCCGCCGCCGGCTGGGCGGTCCACGAGGGCCGACTCGCCGGCCGTGACGCCTCCCGCTCGGTGGCCGAACTCCTGCTCGGCGGCGCGGCCCGCCGCCCCCAGTGCTGATTCGGCGCCACCGCGGTCCGGCCGCCGCGCCGAGGCCGAACCGCCGATCCGCCCCGCTACCGCGACTCCCCGGCTGATCCGTCCGGCCGATCCACCTCGTTTTTTGGAATCCTGATCATGTCGACTGGCACCTCTTCCCCGACTGCGATACATACCGGCACCGGCGGCTCCGACAAGGGCGCGCCGGGCCGCTGGATCGCCCTGGGCGTACTGACCCTGTCCGTGCTGCTCGTGGCGATCGACGCCACGGTGCTCGGCCTGGCGATCCCCTTCCTCAGCGAGGACCTCGAACCGACCGGCACCCAGTTGTTGTGGATCGGCGACGTCTACTCGTTCGTCATCGCCGGCCTGCTGGTCACCGCCGGTACGCTCGGCGACCGCATCGGTCGCAAGAAGCTGCTGCTGTGGGGCTCGGCCGCGTTCGGCGCGCTGTCCGTGGTGGCCGCCTACGCACCCAGCGCCGAAGCCCTGATCGCGGCCCGCGTCGCGATGGGTGTCGCGGGCGCGTCGCTGATGCCGTCCACGCTCGCCCTGGTCCGCAACATCTTCCCGGACGCGCGCGAACGCAGTTTCGCGATCGGCGTCTGGGGCGCGATGTCGATGGCGGGCGCCGCGTTCGGCCCGGTGGTCGGCGGCTTCCTGCTCGAACACTTCTGGTGGGGCTCGGTCTTCCTGATCAATCTGCCGGTGATGGCGGTGCTGATCGTGGTCGGCATCAAGATGTTGCCGGAGTCGCGCAACCCGAATCCGGGTCCGTGGGACATGCTCAGCGCGGCGTTGTCCCTGGTCGGCATGATCGCCGCGGTGTACGCGGTCAAGGAGGCCGCCACCCACGGCCTGCTGCGTTGGGACGTATGGGCCGCGCTGGTCGTCGGCGTGGGCGCGCTGGGCTGGTTCGGCCGCCGGCAGTTGTCGCTGCCGGTGCCGCTGCTGGACATGCGGCTGTTCCGCAACCGGGCCTTCTCCGGCTCGGTACTCGCCGACCTGCTCACCGTGCTCGGCATGTCCGGGCTGATCTTCTTCCTCTCCCAGTACCTCCAACTGGTCCAGGACCGCAGCCCGTTGCAGGCCGGCCTGGCCGAACTGCCGGCCACCGTGGGCGCGATCGTGTCGGGTCTGCTCGCCGGCCTGGCCGCACGCCGGCTCACTCCGCGTGTGGTGGTGACCGGCGGTCTGACCGCGATCGGCCTCGCGCTCGGCGCGCTGACCGTGCTGACCGCGGACACGCCGTACCTCTACCTGGGCGGTGTGCTGCTCCTGGTCGGCGTCGGCGCGGGCTTCTCCTTCACGGTCACCGCGGACCTGATCCTGGGCAGCGCGCCGAAGGAGAACGCGGGCGCCGCCTCGGCGGTCTCGGAGACCGCGTACGAACTGGGCGCGGCGCTGGGCATCGCGCTGCTGGGTTCGGTGGTCACCGGGGTGTACCGGGGCCACGTGACGATTCCGGACGGTGTGTCCTCGGACGCGGCCGGCAGTGCGCGCGAATCGCTCGCGGGCGCGGCGGAGGCGGCCGGGACGGTGCACGGACAGGTCGCGGCCGACCTCACCCACTCGGCGAACGACGCGTTCCTGGAAGGGCTGCGGATCGCGGCCGGCGCGGGCTCCGCGGTACTGCTCGCGGCGGCCGTCGCGGCCTGGTTCATGCTGCGCGGCGCGCGCACGGCCGGGTCGGACGTCGAACACTGACGCCGGCGGGCGGGCGGTGGGAGGGATCCCGCCGCCCGGCCGCCGGGCTTCCCACCGTGCGCGGGGCGCGAGGCACAGGGCGCGGAGCGCGGGGCTCGCGCGGGTGCTTCAGAGCGCCTTCGCGAAGCACATGCTGTTGTCGTAGTCCTTGTAGAACCCGAACCCCGGTATGGGCTCGTAGCCGCTGGAGCGGTACAGCGCGATCGCCTCGTGCTGCTTGTCCCCGGTCTCCAGCACCAGGCGCACGCGGCCGGCGGCACGAGCGGTCTCCTCCAGGTGCGCGAGCATCGCCCGGGACAGGCCGCGCCCGCGCGCGTGCGGCACCACGTACATGCGCTTGAGTTCGGCGTCGCCCTCGCGCATATTCGGGTCGTCGTCGCCGGCGGCGCCGCGGGCTCGCCAACCGCCGCTGGCCACCGGAACGTCGTTCTCGTAGGCCACGCAGAACAGGCCCTCCGGCGGCCGGAAGTCGGCCGGGTCGACCGCGGTCTCGTCGGGGTCGCCGTAGCGCTCCACGTACTCCTGCTGCACATCGGCGACCAGCTTGCGCACGTCGGGGTGGTCGTACCCCAGAGTCTTGATCTCCACGGGAAAACGCTAGCCCGTGTGTTCGGCGCGATGGGCGGCAGGTCGGCGACGGCTCGGCGGAGACTCGGCCGCGGCTCGGGCACAGCTCGGTCCGGGAAATGCTTGACCTTGTCGCCTATCGACGGTGGACTGTGCCCCACCCGGTGACACGTGTCGCCTTGCCCTGCCCGCAGGAGGATTTGCCGTGCGTATCCCACGCCACACCCTGGTCCAGTTCAGTGACGTGCATCTGGTCCCCGAGGGTGAACTCCTGCTCGACCGGCTGGACACCGCCGAACAACTGCGTCAGGCGCTCGCGGCGGTCGAGGCGGCGGACCTGGAGCCCGCCGCGCTGCTGTTCACCGGCGACCTCGCGGACACCGGCGACCTGCGGGCCTATCGCCGACTGCGGGCGCTGCTGGCCGACGCCGGGCCGCGGATCGGCGCGCCCGCGCTGTACGGGATGGGCAACCACGACGACCGCGCGGCGTTTCGCGAGGGGCTGCTCGACGTCCCCGCGTCCACCGAGCCGCACGACTTCGTGCACATGGCCGGCGAGGTGCGGGTGATCATGCTGGACAGCACCACGCCGGGCAGCCACTCCGGCGACCTGACGGATGATCAATTGCAGTGGCTGCGTGCCGAGTTGGCCACGCCGGCGGCCGGTGGCACGGTGCTCGGCCTGCATCATCCGCCGATCCCCACGCCGCTCGCGTTCCTGGAGCGACTCTCGCTGCGCGAGCCGACCCGACTGGGCGCGGCCCTCGCCGGGAGCGACGTGCGGATCGTGCTGACCGGCCACAACCACCACGCGACCTGCGGCGTACTGGCCGGGGTGCCGGTGTGGGCGGCCCCGGCCGTCGCCTACCGCGCCGACGTGTTCCCGCCGGCGGGCACCTATCAGGGCGTGGCGGGCGTCGGCTACACCCGGGTCGACCTGTACGAGGACTGCGCGACGGCCACCTTCGTCCCGGTCGGCCCGATCGAGCCGGTGTACGCCTACGAGCGGGCCAAGGTGGACCGCTACCTCGCGGCGCACGAGGGCTGAGCGCGGCCCGGCCGGCGGCGGGCGGGGACGCGCGCCACCGGCGGGTCGGGCTGGTCGGGCGAACGGTTCCGGCGGGCGGACGGGGGCGGCCGTCAGACCTGCGGGCGATAGGTGCCGAAGCTCCAGAGGTTCCCCTCCGGGTCGCGCACGGTGTAGCCGCGGCCGCCGTAGTCCTCGTCCTTCGGCTCGCGCACCACGGTCGCGCCCGCCGACACCGCCCGCGCGCAGTGCGCGTCCACGTCGCCGTCGACAATGCCGTACACGGCCGAGCCGCCGACCGGCCACCGCAGTTGATCGCCGGAGCCCCTCAGGCAGGTTGGTGCCGAGCATGATCATGCTGTTGCCGAAGGTCAGCTCCGCGTGCGCGACGGTGTCGTGGTCGCCCGGGACCACGAGCACCGCCTTCATGCCGAACGCGTCGCCCAGGAACGCGATCGCCGCCGTCGCGTCGTTGTAGCGCAGCGTCGGTACCAGGTCGGAGATCAGGGTCTTGTCGCTCATGGTGCACTCCTTGAACCGGATATGGGACCGGTCGTCGACCCGACTGTCGAAACCGGGCACGAAACCGGGGTGGGAACCGGGGGTGGGAACCGGGCATCGCCGAAACCGGGATGGAACCGGATGTCGCCGAGTGATCGATTCCAGCTTCCGGCGAGTGACCCCTCGCGGTATTGGACAAACGGGAACGCCGGCACCGCGGCCGAAGAACGTGCACCGGTTCGCCGCGCCGGGACGGCTCAGCTCGCGAAACCGCCCCCGGGCAGGCGGGAACTCAGATAGGCACCGGGGGTGCAACCGGCGAACGCCTTGAAGTCGCGATTGAAGTGCGCCTGGTCGTAGTAGCCCGCGTCCGCCGCGACCTCCGCCCAGGACCGGAGCGGGTCCTCGAGCAACTCGACGGCGTGCCGAAAACGCAGCAGCCGGGCCACCGTCTTGGGCGGCAGGCCGATCGTCTCGCGAAACCGCGCGCCGAGGTGGCGTCGGCTCCAGCCGGTCTCGCGGGCGAGCGCGGCGACCTCGATCCGGCCCGCGCCGGCCACGAGCAGATCCCAGCAGCGAGCCACCTCGGGCGGCGGTTCGGGACCCAGTTCACGCCGGCGGAGCAGGACCCGGTCCAGGAAGGCGAACCGCGCGGACCAGTCCGGCGCGTCCTGGAGTCGGTCCACCAGCGCGCCCGCGTCCCACCCGGGCAGGTCGTCCAGATGCACGACCCGGTCGGCGATCTCGACCGGCGGCAGACCCAGCAGCGTGTACGCGCCGAGCGGGGTGAGGTCGAGTTGGATGCCGGCCTGCCGGCCGTCGTGCTCGACGATCGCCGGGCCGCCGTGCAGGCCGGCCACGAACGAACTGGTGCTGCCCGGTCCGTACCGGGCGTCGCGTGGGGACCACACTCGGATCGCGGAGAAGCCGATGATCACGGTGACCGACCCGGTCGCCACCTCCCGGCGGCGCAACGGCGCGTGCGTGCGTTCGTCGTACCCGAGGTAGGGATGGATCAGCGGCGCGAGCGCGGGATGCGGGGGCGCGGACACGGTCTCCATCGACCCGAGCGCGGAGGTGTGTCGGGTCACGTGCAGAGTGTCCGTGGGGACCATGCTTCCCAGTCTCACACCCGCCACCGACAAAGCACCGACCAAGGAGTGTCCGATGCGCATCGCGATCTCGGCCGACCAGATCAAGGGTTGTGGCGTCTACCTCGCCGACGAACTGCGCAAGCGCGGTCACGAGGTGCTGCCGTTCGGCGCCTTCGACCCGGCGCACGAGCCGGAGTTCGACGACGACTGGGCGCCGGTGAGCGAAGCCGCCGCGCGCGAGGTGAGGCTGGGGCGCGCGGATCAGGCGGTCGTGTGCTGCTGGACCGGTACGGGCGCCTCGATCGCGGCGAACAAGGTGGACGGGATCCGGGCGGCGCTGTGCACGGACGCGGCCACGGCGGCGGGCGCACGGCGCTGGAACCACGCCAATGTGCTCGCGCTGAGCCTGCGGCTGACCTCCGGGCCGGTACTGATCGAGATCCTGGACGCGTGGTTCGAGACCGCCCCGAGCCAGGAGATCGCCGACGTGCTCAACGTCGAGCGGGTGGCGGAGATCCGGGGCTGAACCAGGCCGGGCCGAGCGGGCCGGGCACGGTGCGGTCGAGGTAGTCGGGCAGGTCGGCGAAGTGGTCGATCACCCCGATCGCGTCGGCCAGCCCGGCCGGACGCCCGGTCGGGGCGATCAGCACCGCCTGCATGCCGTACATGTGCGGCGCGGTGGCGTCCTTGGCCGGGGAGTTCCCGACATACATGATCTGCTCGCGCGGAACCCCGCAGGCCCGCTCGACCTCGGCGTAGAACCGCGGATGCGGCTTGCGCAGGCCGATCGCGCAGGAGAGCACGATCGCGTCGAAGCACGCCTCGATGCCCGCCTCGGCCAGGGTCCGTCGGCGCACCGACTCGGGACGCTGGGTGTCGCAGGCGAGTACGCACACCAGGTCGCGGCGTTCCCGGATGCGCAGCAGCGCGTCGGCGGCCCGGCGGATCACCCGCGAGTCGGGGATCCGCTCGAAGACGAGTTCGGCGACCGCCTCGGGGTCCGGGACGCGGGCCCCGCACAGCGCCGAGGCGTGCCGGATCTCGTCGGCGAAGGGCGTGTGCGTGTCCCGGACCCGGTCCCCCTCGCGGGTGATGCGATGCACGTGGTCGTAGGCGGCGACGAAGGTGTCCGGGACGTCGGTGTCCGGCATCCGGCGGAGCACGTCGAGCACGGTGCGGCCGTCCGGATTGGGTCCGCGGACCGCCAGGGTGTCGCCGAAGTCGAGGGCCAGCGCACGTAGGTTCATGTTCACGCGGGTCCCCGATTCGGGGCCGGGTCAGTCCTGCGCGCGGGCTTCGCGCGGGGTTGTCGGGTCGAGGGTGGGACGGTCGTCGGGCCCGGCGGCCCGGCCGGTGGGTACGGCTCGATCGTTGGGCTGGGATCGGGTGTCGGGCTGGGGTCGGGTGTCGAGCGCGGCTCGGGTGTCGGGCTGCGGTCGGGTGGTGGACTCGGGTCGGGTGGCGGACTCGGGCCGGGTGGCAGGCTCGGATCGAGTGGCGGGCGCGACCCGGTCGTCGGGTTCGGTGAGGGTGCGGCCGAGGAACCAGGCGAGGGCGCACAGGGCGATCAGCGGAGCGAGGGCGACGCGCAGGGTCGTCGCCTCGGCGAGGGCGCCGATGGCGGGGGTGGCCACGCCGCCGATGCTCACGGCCAGGCCCAGGGTGACGCCACTCGCGGTACCGACCCGGTTCGGCAGGTAGTCCTGGCCGAGGGTGACGTGCAGTGAAAACGGGATGTACAGCGCCGTCGCGGCGGCCGCAGCGAAGACGTACAGGCCCGGACCGGGCGCCAGCACGATGCCGGCCGTGGCCGGGACGGAGGCGGCGTACGCGCGGCGCAGGGTGCGGGTGCGGCCCCAGCGCGCGGCCAGCCGACCGCCGAGCACGGTGCCGATCGCGCCGCCGGCGAAGAGGGTGAACAGCGCGACGGAGCCGGCCGTGGAGCCGCCCGCGGTGTGCTGCTCGGCGTACAGCGCGATGAACGTGCTCAGCCCGACGAAGACGATCGAGCGGCACACGATGACGGCGGACAGCCGGGCGAACCTCGGCCAGTCGTCCGCGCGGAGCGGACCGCCCGCGGCGCGGGCCGTGGCCGCGTGCCGAGCGAGGCGACGGATCACCGACGCGGTCACCAGGACTCCGGCGACCGCCGGCAGCAACAACCACGGGGTCGCGTCGAGGCCGCCGGCAGACAGGATCGGCGAGGCGACGATGGGGGCGAGCGCGAAGCCGATGTTGCCGCCGAGCGAGTACCAGCCCATCGCGACATGGCTGCCTCGGCAGGCCACCCGGGCCAGGCGCGCCGACTCCGGGTGATAGGCGGCGACGCCCATGCCGGACAGTGCGATGGCGAGCCAGGTGAGCACGTACGAGTCGGCCGGACCGGATAGCGCGATGCCCAGGCCCGCGCCGGTCGTACTGACCGGGATCAGCCACGGCATGGTCCAGCGGTCGGTGAGCGCACCGAACAGCGGCTGCACGATCGAGGACAGCAGGGTCGCGGCCAGCACGATGCCGGACGCGGCGACATAGCCGTAATGCCGCTCGGCCACCAGGAACGGGACCAGGCAGGGCACCGCGCCCTGGTAGAAGTCCACGGTGGCATGGCCGATGGCCATCATCGGGATGGCGCGGCGCTCGGGAGGTCGGGCGGAAGAGGCGGGTCGCTCGGCGCCGAGCGGTCGACCGGGCGGATCGGGATGCCGGGTGGGCGGCTGGTGGTCGGTGGGCAGCGGACGGTTGGTGGGCAGCGCATGGTCGGTGGGCAGCGCATGGTCGGTGGGCAGCGGATGGTCGGTGGGTGCGGGATCGGTCACCCGTCGATGATCCGAGCCGTCGGGTTCGGCGGGCTTCCGATAATCTGCCAGGTGATGCCGATCTCCAGCCGACCCGACGTCGAGCCGGCGAGCGGGCTGACCACGAGCACCCGCCACCTGCCCGCGGGCGGTGGCGTGACCGCACACCGACACGACGTGCACCAGATCGTCTACGCCGGGCGCGGCGTACTGACGGTGACCACCGACGCCGGCAGTTGGGTCGCGCCCGCCACCCGCGCACTGTGGATCCCGGCCGGCACCATGCACCGGCACCGCGCACACGGCCGCACCGTGCTGCACACCGTGGGCGTCCCGGCCGACACCAACCCACTGAACCTGGACGGCCCCGCCGTACTCGCGGTCGGCCCCCTGCTGCGCGAGCTGATCATCGCGTACAGCCGGCCCGAACTCCCGGACACCGCCGAAGGCGCCCGGATCCTGGCGGTGCTCCTCGACCAGCTCCGACACAGCCCGCAACAGGCGCTGCACCTGCCCACCGGCCGGGATCCGCGCCTGGTCGCGGTGTGCGAACTGCTCCTCGCCGACCCCGCCGACCAGCGCACACTCGCCGCCCTGGGCGCCGACGTCGGGGCGGGAGAACGCACGCTGACCCGGCTGTTCGCGGCCGAGTTGGGCATGACGTTCCCGCAGTGGCGCACCCAGTCGCGCCTGCACCACGCGCTGCGCCTGCTCGCCGAGGATGTACCGGTGACCACCGTCGCACACCGCTGCGGATGGTCCTCGGCGAGCGCGTTCATCGACGTCTTCCGACGCGCGTTCGGCCACACCCCGGGCGCGCACCGCACGATCGACTGAACCTGTGGTCGTCGCCGCGCCGCCGGCGGAAACCCGGGACGACGCGGCCCTTGCCTGCTCCGGGCGCCGGCGGCGGATATTCACGTACTCGAATCGTCGGTCGGTTGTGGGCGTCGGGCGTTGGTCGGTTGCGCACGCGAGTCGGACGGTTGCGTGCGCCGGGTGCCGGTCGGTTCGTACGCCCGCCCTCGGTCGGTTCGTACGCCCGTCGCCGGTCGGTTGCCGTACGCCGGGCCTCGGTTGGTCGCGCACGCCCGTCACGGGTCGGTTCGTGCACCCGTCGCCGGTCGGTTGCTTCTGCCCACCGTCGGTCAGTTGCGTACGCCGGGCAGACCCGTGATGAAATCGGCCAACGCGGAGGGGTTTCGGGTCTGGATGAGCACCCTGCCGGGGCCGGTGAAGTCGAAGACCAGCCCCTCGCCGGAGGTAACCGACGCGATGGTCCGCCCACGTGCGGCCCGGCGGGTGGAGAACGTGATGGCGGGCGAATACGCGACCACGTGGCCCGTGTCGACCACGACCTGCTCCCCCGCCTCCAGGTCCAACACGTCCAGCGCGCCGTAGCAGCCCATGATCACCTCGCCTTGGCCGGACGCGTGTACCAGGAAGCCGCCCTCGCCGCCGACCAGGTTGCGCAGTCCGCCCCAGCGGGTGTCGATCTGTACGCCGGCGGAGTTGGCCAGCCAACTGGTCCGGGTGAGCAGGAACTCGGGCACCTCGGGGGTGAGCGTGACATTGGCGATGTCGCCGGGCAGCGCGGTGGCCACGTCGACCCAGCCGCCCCGGTCGGGCGCGGTGAACGTGGTCTGAAAGAACGACTCGCCGCCGAGCACACTGCGCTTGAGGCCGCGCATGATGCCGCCCTCGACCTTGGCGGTGATCTCCACGCCCGCGCTGTGCGCCATCATCGCGCCGGATTCGGCCCGCATCGCCTCGCCCGGATCGAGCGTGCAACGGGCGGCGGCGAACGCGGGACCGTGTCTGACTTCGACTCTCATCCCGCGAACCTCACACGCGCCGGCCGCCCTTACCGACCAAAACGACCCGACCGGGCGACTCCCACCACCCGATCGGGTCCGCGGTTCCACCCACGCTCACTTGGCCGGCGCAATGCCCTTGATCATCGCGAAACGCGCCCCGAAGGGTCGTTCACCATCGAAATCAATCCGACCTACGCCCGGGATGTCGTCCGGCGCCGTCAACTCGGCCGCGCCCAACTCGATCACCCGCGCGAACGACGCGTCACAACCCTCCACACCGATGTAGATCTCCCTAATGGGTCCCTGTCCGGAACCTTCGTGGCACCCCGGCGCCTGGCGCACCCGGGCGCGGCCGGCAGGACGGGCACAGCCGCGCGGGCGCAACGGGTATATCCGGCGCGGCGAGCGCGACGGACACGACAGGCACCGCCAACGTGGGCGCGACGGATTCGGCCCGGCGCACCCAGCAGGCCGGATACGACCAGGGCGGCCGTCGGACACGGCACGGACGTGGCGGGTACGGCGGGGCCCGGCGGGCACAACGCGCGGGCGCGAGGGGCGCATTGGGCGCGGCGACACCGGACGCGGGGCACGCGGAACACAGCAACGCGAGCGCAACGGTGGGCGGCCGGTCGGTTGGGGGTGTCCTGCGTCGGATTCGGTCAGGGGCCGGCCGGACGGCGTCCGCGGGCGAGGACCAGTTCGAGGTCGCGGAGTGCGTTCAGGTCGGTGGTCGGGTCGCCTCGGACAACGATCAGGTCGGCCGCGTACCCCGGTGCCAATCGACCGGTCTCCTCGGCCAGACCCAATGCGCCGGCCGCACGCGTGGTGGCCATCTCGATGATGCGGTCGAGCGGGAACCCCAGGTGCTCGTACAGCCCGAGGGCACCCACGAAGTCGCCGAAGCCGGACGACGGCAGCCCCGCGTCGGTGCCGGTGACCAGCCGAACACCGAGGTCGTCCATCCAACGCAGCCGGGCGAAGGACCGTTCGGCGCGCTCGGGGCCGAGCCGGTCGATGAAGGCGCGCCAGTTCGGCGACATCGCCGAGCAGACGTGAATGCCCTGGTCCACGATCCGCGCGGCGATGTCGTCCCGCTCGTCCGGGACGCCGTCGGTGAGCCAAGTGCAGTGTTCGATCGAGTCGACACCGGCCTTCACGGCGGCGACGATCGACGCGGTCCCGTGCGCGTGCGCGGCCACCCGCAGCCCCGCGTCGTGCGCCTCGACCACGATGCCCAGCCCCCGACCCAGCTCCGCCGACCCGGCACGCCCCAGCCCGGCTCAACCCACCACCCCGGCGGACCAGTTCCACCGACCCAGCCCACCGCGGGACCAGCCGACCCAGTGCATACCGACCCAGCCGGCAAAGCGACCCGCCCCCGGCCGACCAGCTCCGCCAACCCAGCCCACCGCGGAACCAGCCGACCCAGCGCCTACCCACCCAGCTGGCAAAGCTCGACCCACCCCCGACCCGACGCGCCCCGCCCCGCCCCGGCTCATCCCAGTCCCGACCGACCCAGCGAATGCCGGCCCAGCCAAAACCGACCCACCGCCGCCAAGCCCCCACACACCCCAGCCCCAGCCGGCGACCCAGCACCCCCAGCCCAGCCGGCCAAGACCGACCCACCTCCCACCCGCCACGCCCAACCCGCACTCCACCGCACCGCACCGCGTCAGGGATCCCCCGCCCTATGTCGTCGCGCCGGCCGGCGGCGCCGTAGTCGTTGGCGTCGTTGCCGTTCCCGGCGTCGAAGGCAGCAGGGGTTCGCATATCTTGAGGGCTTCGGCGGTTTTGGGGTCGTTTCGGTCCAGGGCGGGTGCGCCGCCCGGTGGGAGTTCGACCTGGTGGTCCTTGAGGCAGCCGGCGAAGGCCTGGCCTGCCGAGTTGCCGCCGCGTCTCGGGGCGTCCGTGCCGCCGCCGGCGCCGCCACCGCCGGCCGGGCCCCGGGAGGGGCGTAGTTTCGCGCAGGCTTCCTCGGCCTTGCGGTACGCCGGGTCCGTCGCGCGGGGATTGGGTCGCCCGCTCGGGAAGGCGGTGGGTCGCTCGCCGGCTGGGCGGCTCGGGCGGCCGGATGGGCGCGGCTCGCCGAACGGGCGGGACTCCCCGGAGGGGCGGGGCTCGCCGGATGGGCGGTTGCCGCCGTCCGGTCGTCCCGTCGGCACCGCGACGCCGTTTTCGCGCAGGCATTCGGTGTACGCCTTGGTCGCGTCCCCACCACCGTTCGCCGCGCTCGACGGGGCCGAGGCACTCGTGCTCTTGCCGCTGCTCCCCCCACATCCGGCCAGCAGCAGCACGCGTGCCGAGGCGGCGGCCGGCGCCACCGTTGTGGTCCACGCCGGTCGACCCGGGTACCTCGTCATGACGTCCTTCCCACGAGCTTCGGGGTCGGCGCCGGACGGCGCACCGCCCATCCGCCCAGGACTCAAGCACGACGGGATGGTGAAAGCCCGCGCGCCGCCTGGGAGTTCTCTGGGAGCCCCGGCCGAGACGGGCCACACGTCGCCCTCGGGCCGACGTGTGGCTTGTCGTGATCGGGCCCGATTTCGGCGTACCGCGCCGGCCACCGCCGGCTTCGAGGCGCTGCGGGGCGCTGCGGGGCGCGCCGGTGCTCCCAGTGAACTCCCAGGCGACGGCCAGTGTTCGGGGACGTGTTCGGACCAGGCTGTGCCGCCATGAGGCGTGTACGACTACGACGGAAGTCGGTCCTGATCAACCTGGCTCTGGCCACCGCGATGGTGACCGGCGTGGGCTTCGCCTACGCGGCGGTGGACGACGGCGGTGAATCGGCCGGCGCGACGCGCACGCGTACCGGCAAGGTGACCAAGGGGACGGTGCAGGCCACGGTGTCCGCGTCGGGGTCGTTGACCTCGCCCTCGGACGTCGGCGTCGGCTTCACCGCCGCCGGCCGCGTCACCGCCGTCGGGGTCAAGGTCGGCGACACCGTCACCGCCGGTCAGGTCCTCGCGCAGGTCGACCCGACCCAGGCGCAGGAGGCACTGGACGCGGCGAAGGCGGCCGTCACGGTGGCCCAGGCGAACCTGACCAAGGCCCAGGCGGGCACCCCGGTCCAACAGAACGGCGGCAACGGCAACGGCGGTGGCAGCGGCAACCAGGGCACGGACGCCCAGAACACAGTCCTGCGCGGCTCGACCGCCGGCAGCGCGACCACAACCGGCGGCACCGCGACCACCGGCGGGACCGGCGGCACAGGCGATGTGCCCGCCCCCACGTCCACATCCACGCCGGCGCCGCCCCGGACCTCGACGCCCCCCGTCACCCAGCCGCACCCGACCGTCACCGTCACCGTCACCAAAGCCCCGACGGCCACCCCGACGCCGAGCACGACGGTCGACGCGGCGGCGGTGACCCAGGCCGAGTCGGCCCTGATCGCGGCGAACAACAAGCTCGCCGACGCCCAACGCGCCCTGGACGGCTGCGTACTCAAGGCGCCCTCCGCCGGCATCGTGGCATCGGTCTCCGGCAGGGTCGGCGACACCGTCTCCGCCGCCACCACCACCTCCTCCTCCGGCGGATCGAGCGGATTGAGCGGATCGGGCTCATCAGGCGGAGCAGGAGGCGCAAGCGGCGGCCAAGGCGGTTCCGCCACCTCCACCACCACCGTCACCGGCTTCGTCGTGATCGCCAACCCGACCGGCATGGAGACCAGGGTGTCCTTCTCCGAGGCCGACGCCGCCAAGGTCAAGGCGGGTCAGCCAGCCACGGTGACGCTCAACGTGAACTCCGCGATCCGGCTGAACGCCAAGGTGGTCAGCGTGAATCCGCTGCC
Source organism: Embleya sp. NPDC025285 (assembly GCF_055558835.1). NCBI lineage: Bacteria > Bacillati > Actinomycetota > Actinomycetes > Kitasatosporales > Streptomycetaceae > Embleya > Embleya sp. NPDC025285. The sequence goes on along the minus strand of NZ_JBVHLU010000138.1, from coordinate 6,471 downwards.
GGACGGCGGTTCGACCTCGGGTTCGGTCAAGTACGGCGCGACGATCGCGCTGCAGGGCGACGTGTCCACGCTCCGGACCGGACAGACCGCGAACATCTCGGTGGTCGTCGCGCAGGCCGACAACGCGTTGCAGGTGCCCTCCGCCGCCGTCACCGGCACCGGCGCGACGGCCTCGGTACGGATCCTGGTCAACGGCGCCGAGCAGCGCCGTACGGTGACCGCCGGCGTGGTCGGCGACCAGACCACCCAGATCGTCTCCGGCCTGGCCGAGGGCGACGAGATCGTGATCGGCACCGTCGCCGCGGCCGGTTCCGCCGGCTCCACATCGGGCCGCTCCGGCCAGTCCACCCGAGGCGCGACGGCCGGCGGCGGGCAACCCGCCCCGGGCATAGGCAACTTCCCCGGTGGCGGAGCGGTCGGCGGCGCCTCGGCCGGCGCGTCGGGCGGCGGCCTCCCGCGCGGCGGCGCACGATGAGCGAATCGCACGCGGACCGACCCGCGCCCGTCATCGACGTGCGCGCGGTGACCAAGTCGTACGGGCACGGCGCCGCCTCGGTGCACGCGCTGCGCGGCGTCGACCTGACCATCGAGGTCGGCGAATACGTGGCCATCATGGGCAGTTCGGGCTCGGGCAAGTCGACGCTGATGAACGTGCTGGGCTGCCTGGACGTGCCGACCTCCGGCCACTACCTGCTCGACGGCCTCGACGTCGGCCGGCTGGACGAACACCAACTCGCCCTGGTCCGCAATCGGCGCATCGGGTTCGTTTTCCAGTCGTTCAACCTGATCCCGCGCACCAGCGCGCTCGCTCAGGTCGAACTCCCGTTGTCCTACGCCGGGGTACGCGCCAAGGAGCGCCGACGTCGGGCGCTGGCCGCGCTCGACCTGGTCGGCCTGGCCGACCGTACCGACCACGCGCCCAACGAGCTCTCCGGCGGCCAGCAGCAACGCGTCGCGCTGGCCCGCGCGTTGGTCACCACGCCCGCCCTGCTGCTCGCCGACGAGCCGACCGGCAACCTGGACAGCCACAGCACCGCGGAGGTGCTCGGAATCCTGGACCGGCTGCACGGCTCCGGACGCACGATCGTGATCATCACCCACGAGGACGAGGTGGCCGCCCGCGCCCAGCGCATCCTGCGCCTGGTCGACGGCCTGGTGGTCACGGACCACCGCCGCACCTCGGCCCGGACCACCCCGAACCCGGCACCCGTCCGCGTGCCGACCGGCGCTCCCACCGAAGGAGCCCGCCGGTGAACCCCGTCGAAGTGCTCCGCTTCGCCGTCCTGGGCCTGGCCGCGAACAAGATCCGCACCGCACTGACCATGCTCGGCGTGCTGATCGGCGTCGGCGCGGTGATCCTGCTGGTCGCCGTGGGCAACGGCTCGTCCAAGTCCGTCCAGGCCTCGATCCAGCGACTCGGCACCAATCTGCTCACCATCTCGCACACCGCCGGCGGCGGTCGCTTCGGCGCGGCCGGCCAGGGCGGTGCGCTCAAGGACCTGACCCTGGATGACGCGCAGGCCCTGGTCGACAAGAACCTGGCCCCGCACGTCGCGTCGGCGGCGCCCGTGCAGACCGCGTCGCAGAGCGTCACCTACGCCGGCCAGTCGGTCACCGTGTCCCAGGTCGTCGGCACCACACCGGACTGGTTCGCCACCACCAACCACGACCTGGGCCAAGGCGCGCTGTTCGGCACCGAGGACGTGAACGCCCGCCGCAAGGTCGCCGTCCTGGGCAGCACCACGGTCGAGAACGTGTTCGGTACGGAGAACCCGATCGACAAGGAGATCCTGATCGGGGGCGTACCGTTCCGCGTCGCCGGCGTGTTGAAGACCAAGGGCGGCAACGGCGTGGCGGACTCCGACGACACGATCGTGTTGCCGGTCACCACCATGCGCGACAGCCTGACCGGCTACGGCTCGCTCTCCTCGATCGCGGTCCGGGCCACCTCCTCGGCGGACACCACGCTCGCCCAGGACGAGGTCACCTCGATCCTGAACAACCGTCACCGGATCACGAGTTCGACGCAGAGCGACTTCCGGATCACCAACCAGCAGTCGCTGTTGAGCGCCAACGACGAGACCAACAAGACCTTCACCGTGCTGCTCGCGGCGGTCGCGGCGATCTCGCTCCTGGTCGGCGGGATCGGGATCACCAACATCATGCTGGTGACCGTCGCCGAACGGACCCGGGAGATCGGCATCCGCAAGGCGATCGGCGCCCCGCGCGGAGCGATCCTGGGCCAGTTCCTCGCCGAGTCGACCCTGCTGTCCGTCCTCGGCGGCGGACTGGGCGTGGCCGCCGGGCTGTTCGCGGCGCGCTTCGAGGTGGTCGGGATCACGCCCGTCGTGGTGCCGAGTTCGGTGGTCGGCTCGTTCGCCGTGTCGGTCGCCATCGGCCTGTTCTTCGGCGGCTACCCGGCCGCACGCGCGGCGGCGCTGCGCCCGATCGAGGCGCTGCGGCACGAATAGCCCGACCGACCACCGCCGTTCCAGCGTCCCAGGAGGACCGAGACCATGACGCCGAAGCACCGCGTCGACCGAGACGACACCCGACCACAGACCGCCGTCCCCGAAACAGCGCGTCCCGATACCGAGGCACCGGACCGACAGGACACCCGGCCGCAGAGCCGCATCCCCGACACAACGCCGTCCGACACCGAGACCCTCGGCCCCCGTTCCCGCATCCCCGCGCCCGGCGACCCCGGGCCGGCGGCGAACGCGGCGGCCGAGACCGGGTTCGTCGGCGGCTTCCGTACCGAACCGGAAGCCGCCGACGAATCCCACCGCGACGATTCCCACCCCGACGAGTCCCCGGAGGACATCCTCGGCCGGCCGCCGACCGCTCGCGACGTGGCCGCCGAACTCACCGCCCCGCCCCGGCGCAGGCTCCCCGCGCTGACGCTGACTCTGGGCGCCGGTGTGTTCCTGGCGGTCGGCTTCCTGGCCGGCGTCGAGGTGCAGAAGGATCAGGGCGAGGGCACGAATCAGGCCGCCGGACCCGCCGCCGCGCAGGGCGCGAACCCGTACGGCGCCCGCGCCGCCGGCGCGCCTTCGACCGGTGGCGGCGGACAAGGCACCGGGCGTACCGGCGGCGGCGCGGCGGCCGGCCCCGGAGCGGGCGCCGGCTCGGACCTGACCACCGGGACCGTGAAGATTGTGGACGACTCTTTCATCTACGTCTCAGATTCGGCCGGCAATATCGTCAAGGTGAAGACCGACGCCGCAACCAAGATCCAGGTCGTCCGGGACGGCAAACCCGTCGACCTCAAGCCCGGCGACGCCGTCGTGGTGCGTGGCGCCACGGACGCCGACGGCTCGGTGGCCGCCACCTCGGTCACCGAGGGCACCGCCACGGCCGCTCGCCCGGGAGCCGGCAACCCCGGCACGAGCGCCGGCGGCGCGAACGGAACGGCAGGCCCGAGCGGATCGGCAGGCACGAGCGCCACGGCCGGCGGGACGAGCGGAGCCGGCCCCACCGCCGGCGGGACCGGCTGACGTGACCACGCCCACCGAAGCCGGCGCCCGCGCCCGCCTCCTGGTCGTCGACGACGAGCCCAACATCCGCGAACTCCTTTCCGCCAGCCTGCGCTTCGCCGGATTCGACGTCGACTCGGCGGCGGACGGCACGGACGCCCTCGCGGCGGTCGCGCGCTGTCGGCCGAACCTGGTCGTCCTCGACGTGATGCTCCCGGACCTGGACGGCTTCGAGGTGGTCCGCCGGCTGCGCGCCGACGGAACCCACCTGCCGGTACTGTTCCTGACCGCCAAGGACACCACCAAGGACAAGATCACCGGACTGACCCTGGGCGGGGACGACTACGTCACCAAGCCGTTCAGCCTGGAGGAGTTGATCGCCCGCATCCACGCGGTGTTGCGCCGGGTGGACGGCGGCGCGGCCCTGCCGACGCCGTCGAACCGGATCGTGGTCGCCGACCTCGAACTCGACCCGGAGGGCCACGAGGTGCTGCGCGGCGGCCGTCCCGTGCAACTCTCGCCGACCGAGTTCAAGCTGCTGCGCTACCTGATGCTCAACACCGGCCGAGTGGTGTCCAAGACTCAAATCCTGGACCACGTCTGGCAGTACGACTTCGGCGGCGACCTGAGCATCGTCGAGTCGTACATCAGCTATCTCCGCCGAAAGGTCGAACTCGACGTCGGCGGAGGCAAGTTGATCCACACCGTGCGCGGTGTCGGATACGTGCTGCGCCGCCCCCAGCCGACGGTCTGACGGCGCCCCCATGCGCCTCCCGCACCCGAGGCGGTCCTCGCTGCGTACCCCTCGCCCGGGCCGGTCCTCGCTGCGCTTCCCGTACCGGAACCGATCCTCGCTGCGTATGCCTCGCCCGAGCCGGTCCCCGCTGCGTTTCCCGCACCCGAGTCGGTCGTCGCTGCGTGTCCGGGTCTTGATCATCGCGATGGCCCTGGTCGCCGTCGCGCTGTTGGTCAGTCAGACGGTCGTGGTGGGTTCGCTGCGCGGCTACCTCACCGACCAGGTGGACCGGCAACTGGCACAGGCCGCACGCGGGATGGCGTTCCGTGCGCCGGAGTCGGGCGAGCCGCGGAGCGGGCCGCGCGGGCGGGCGCCCGGTGTGCTGCCGAGCCGGATCGTGGCCGAGTACCTGTTTCCCGACGGCACCACCCGCCAGCGGATCCGCTCGCCGGGCGCCGAGGACGAGTTGGGACCCCGACTGCCGAAGCTGGACACCGACACGGTGCTGGGTTTGCAGCGACGGGCGTTCGAGACCGACTCGGTGAGCGGCGACGGGCGTTGGCGGGTGCTCGCGGTGCCGGTGGCGGGCGGCGAGGGCAGCGTGGTGCTGGCCCAGCCGCTGGACGACGTGCGCGCGACGGTCGACCGGATGCGCACGGTGTGCCTGGTGATCGGCCTGAGCTGTCTGACCGTGCTCGCCGCGGCCGGCTGGTTCGCGCTGCGCGGCGGCCTGCGCCCGCTGCGCCGGATCGAGGAGACGGCGGCGGCGATCGCGGCCGGCGACCTCTCGCATCGGGTCCCGGTACCCGCGCCCGGGACCGAGATCGGCCGACTGTCCACATCGATCAACGGCATGCTCGCCCAGATCGAGACCGCGTTCGCGGCCCGGGCCGAGTCGGAGACGCGGATGCGCCGGTTCGTCGCCGACGCCGGACACGAATTGCGCACCCCGCTGGCGAGTGTGCGCGGCTTCGCCGAGTTGTACCGGATGGGGGCGCTCACCGATCCCGCCGAGGTGGCCCGGACCATGCGCCGGATCGAGGACGAGGCGATCCGGATGGGCGGCCTGGTCGAGGACCTGCTGCAACTGGCCCGCCTGGACGAACAGCGCCCGCTCTGCAACGAGCCGGTGGACCTGCGGATCCTGGCCGCCGACGCGGTGCACGACATCAAAACGCTGGCGCCCGATCGCTCGGTCACGCTGACCGGGCTGGACGGCGGCGCGGCGCATCCGGTGATCGTCTCCGGCGACGAGTCGCGGCTGCGCCAGGTGGTGGCCAACCTGGTCTCCAACGCGCTGACACACACCCCGGCCGGGACCGCGATCCGGATCGCGGTGGGCCGGACCCCGGCACCGGACCCGTGCGCGGCTCTGGAGGTCACCGACGCCGGCCCCGGTCTGGCACCGGCCGACGCACAACGCGTCTTCGAACGCTTCTACCGCGTCGACTCCTCCCGCAGCCGGGCCGCCGGCGGCGGCTCGGGCCTGGGCCTGGCGATCGTCGCCGCGCTGGTCAACGCACACGGCGGCCGGGTCGAGGTACGCACCGCACCCGGTCGCGGCGCCGCGTTCCGGGTGCTGCTGCCCTGACCCGGTCGGGGCCGCCCGACCGAGCCGCCCCACCCGACCGGACCCCATCGTGCCCACCCCGCCTCGGAGCCGGGCTGCCCCGACCAACCCGGCCGCCCCCACCCGACCGAACCCGTCGTGCCCACCCCCGACTCGGAACCGGAACGCGCCGCCCCGCTCCGACCCGCCCCGACCGCACCGCCCCCGCCCCGTCTCAGCCCCCCGTCCGAGACCACCGACCCGTCCCCGTGCCGGCCCGAGCCCGCACCCACATACCGGCCATACCGGCCCGGCCCACAGCATCCGCCGACCGTCACCGGCCGGTGCTCCCGCGGCTCCGCCGTACCCCGGCGAAGGCGGTCGGCAAGTGCCCGCGTGGGCGGTGTCGAGCCAACCCGAGCGAGTGGCGCCGGAGGGCGCCTACTGCGATTTCAGTAGGCACTCGTCCCATTTCGGTAGGTCGCAGTGTCCGTAGCCGCATGACGACCGGAGGGGCCCCGCCGGACGAGCCTTGAGCGGTCATCGCATGTGGATAGGGAGACCCTGACGTGGCGACTTTTCTGTATCGGCTCGGCCGCGGGGGGGGGGGGGGGGGGGGGGGGGGGGTTGTGGTGGGGGGGGGGGGGGGGGGAAGGGGGGGGGGGGGAGGGGGGGGGTTTGGGGGAGAACCCCCCCCAACGCAAAACAAG
>NZ_JBVHLU010000137.1:0-23738 GCF_055558835.1 Embleya sp. NPDC025285 | reverse complement strand
GGTCGCGACGACCTCGCCCGTGCTCTCCAGGACGAACAGGTGCAGACCGGGCGAGCGCAGGATCCCGGCGAACACGGCCACGCCCACGCCGTCGCATATCGGCGGGTCCTCGGGCTGCAGCTGCCGGTAGAGACTCAGGACGGCATCGAAATCGCCGGGCCCTGCCTCGCGGAAGATGATCACGTCGCCAGGCTACGCGGGCGGACCACCCCTCATCGGCGACGGTGGCGACCACCGGTCGGTCGTCCCGTCCGGTCCCCACCACCCGAGTGTCGCGTCGGCGGCCCACCAGGTCTCGGTGTGCCCATCGCGGAAGGTGCGGGGCACCGCGTGTGCCGACCACCGGCCCGACCCCGGCCCGAGACCTGGTGGGCCACGACCGGGTGGTGGCGTACACGGCCGTGACACCGATGCCGAGTGCGACCCCGCCGATGCCACCCAACAGGGACAGCAGCAGGGACTCGGACAGGAACCGGGTACGGATCTGTCCCCGAGTGGCGCCCAGCGAGCGGCGCAGACCGATCTCGGGGCGGCGTTCCAGGACGGAGATCACCATGGTGTTCACCCCGCCAACTCCGCCGACCAGGAGAGCCACGCCACCGAGCCCGAGGAGCAGCCCGGTGAACGCCTCGTCGGAGGCCCGCGCGGCGCTCAGCGCGTCGGAGTGCCGGGACACCTTGACCTCGCCACCGCGGCCTCGGCCCGACGCCGGCGCTCCCGCAACGACACACCCGCGTAGAGCAGTCCGTCGGCCACGTTGTCCAGGACCGTTTCGCCGGGCGCGAGGTGGAACTGCTGGAAGACGAATGACGCACCGTCAATCGGACTCGGAAACCTCAGTAGTGCAGCGTTCCTCAAAGGGTGTAGACGAACCGGCGCCGTAATGTGCGGGTCGGTGGGGCGGGTCTTCCCCATATCCAGGGTTTGGCTTGGGTGTTGAGTTGGAAGGTTGCGAGGGTCGTGGCCTGTGTGATGTCGGCGGGGTTGGAAAACGAGCGGCCGGCCAGTGCCGCCTTGCGAAAGATGCGCCACCATCCCTCCTGGAGGTTGAGCCAACACGCTCCGACGGGGATGAAGACGTGTTGGATCCTGGGGTGGTCGACGAGCCATTCCCGGGTGGAAAAGCTGTTGTGGGAGGACAGGTTGTCGGTGACGACGATGATCTCGCCCGTCGGGTTGGCGTCCTCGACGAGTTGGAGGAACCGCTGGTGGAAGGCGCTGTTGCGCGACGAAGCGGTCATCGTGACCTCGGTCCCGTCGCGGACCCGCAGGCCGCCGTATACCCAGGTCTTCTCCGGGCCGCGGCTGTAGTCGAGCTCGTGTTTGATGCGGTGTCCGTCCGGCGACCAGCCCGGCGCCGGAGGGAACGCGCGTGGGATCACCGGGCCGAGCTCGTCGACGCAGACGACCGTCGCGTCTTCGGGCGGGCGGGTGTAGAGCTCGACGATCCGCGTCCTTTTCCCGCGAAATCCGGGTCCCTCGACCGAACCCACGACCGCGTGCGGCGCCACCGCACACCCTCGGCGAGCAGGATCCTGCGGACCTGACTGCGACCCACCACGATGCCCGGTCTCCCGGCCTCGGCGGCCAGGGCGTCCAACGTCCACTCCGGCGGCCCGGCCTCGTCCGCGGCCCACATCTCGTCGGACGGCTGAATCTCCAGCCGGCCGGGCGGAACGAGCTTGACCAGGGAGACGATCCGGGAACGCTCGGCCTCGGTGATCCGCCTCTTGCGCCCGCATCCGGGCCGGTCGCCGAGCCCGTCCAGGCCCTGTTCGTTGAACCGGTGCAGCCACCGCCGCACCGTCTTGGCGTGGCACCCCGTGCGCGCCGCGACCTCCGGCACGCGCAGACCCTCCCAACTCGCCACCACGATCCGCGCCCGCAGGATCCAGTCGCCCGGCGCGTGACGCGCCCCGGCCAACCTCCGGATCCGCGACTCCTCGTTCCCATCGACGGCCTCACGAGCCATCAGATACTTCGGCATCACACTCGCCCCCGAGCAGCCGAAACAGCACTGTTTGACCACTACTTACCCACACAAAGCGGAACTCAGCAGTAGCGGTGGTTTGTTAGACCGGGGTGTAGAGGCCGATGGGTCTTCCTGCGCCGAGGGCGTTGATCAGGTTCTGGAGTTCGGTGGGCGGGGGCTCGGTCGACCACGCCCGCCAGTAGCGTTGCAGCGTGGTCCAAGGCGCCAACCAGCCACGGACGGCCCGGATCGCCTGGGGCCAGGAGGCCGTTCGGGGCTGGTGGGACGCGGGAATTCCCCCTCTCTGGGCCGTGCGGTTCCAACTCCTCGGCATCCACGGACGGGAGCGGGGGTGGGGCGAACCAGGCGTCCCAGCAGAACGAGAACGCGCAGTTGACCAGGGCCTGGTAGCGGCGGATGGCGATGTCGGAACGAACTTGGAAGTCGGCCCATCCGAGTTCGTCCTTGACCTGCTTGTAGCTCTGCTCGATCCAATGACGGATCCCATAGACGCGCACGATCTCGGCGAGGTCGGCCGCGGGGTGCCGGCTTTCGTCCTCGCGCGGCCCTCCCGGACGGGGCAGGTTGGTCGCGAGATACCAAGTGGCCTTGGCCGGCAGCGTCGCCGGGTCGGCTGTGGCCACCACCAGTCGGGTCGTCCCGGGTCGCGTCGGCGGCCCACCAGGTCTCGGTGTGTCCGTCGCGGAAGGTTCGGGGCACCGCGTGCCAGTCGCCGGGATCCCACGGACCGCCCCAGGCCAGGACGCGGGCGGCGTCGACCGGGGTATGGGCCTGGTCGCCCCGGGCCCAGATCCCGTGGCGCGGCTTCAGCGCCATCACGAACGGCAGTCCGGCGTCGGCGAGTTCGCTGCGGAAGCCGTCCTGGTCGCCGTAGGCACAGTCTGCGGCCACCGCCCGAAAGGACACCCCCGCCTGTTTCGCTTCCCGGGCCAAGGCGGCCCCGATCCGCAGTTTGGTGCGGAAGTCGGGGTCGTTCCTGCCTTGTGGGAAGTGGTGGGCCGGGGTGTGGGGGACGGCGTGCAGAGGGTAGTAGAGGCGCTCGTCCGCCCAACACGTGGTCACCGTGACGACGCCGCGGTCGATCTTCCCGACCGATCCCAGGTACTGCTTGCCCACGTGCGCGGTCGCCGTGCCGTCCTTGCGGTCGCCGGAGTCGTCGATCACCAACACCCCGCCCGCGTGCGACGCGGTCGCCGGATCCGCGAGCAGCAGTTCCACGCGGCGGGCGTTGATCCGCTCGTGGTCCCAGGTCGACTCGGACAGAAAGAACTGCAGCCGCTGCACCGCCGGATGCTGTGCACCGACCACGGGTTCCGTCCCTGCCAGACAGGTCAACGTCTTGTTGCGGTCCCTCGGCAGCAACAGCCCGGCCAGGTACTCGCGGAACCCGCGGCGCTGTGCCAACGTCGAGAAGAGGTCGTCGAACCGCGCGGCGTAGGCTTCCAACGGCCCCGGTGCGGGCGGACAGGGCACACGCTTGGTCATCGCAACCCCCCGAGGCGCAGGCGACGTTCCCTCCCATCGGCATACCGCGACCCCGACCCGCTGTCAACAAACCACCGGTATTGCTACGTTCCTCAAAGGGTGTACTCGAACCGGCGCCGTAACGTGCGGGTCGGTGGGGCCGGTCTGCCCCAGATCCAAGGTCTGGCACGGGCGTTGAGTTGGAAGGTCGCGAGGGTCGTGGCCTGCGCGATGTCGGCGGGGTTGGAAAACGAGCGACCTGCCAGGGCGGCCTTGCGAAAGATGCGCCACCACCCTTCCTGGAGGTTGAGCCAACAGGCTCCGACGGGGATGAAGACGTGTTGGATCCTGGGGTGGTCGACGAGCCATTCCCGGGTGGAAAAGCTGTTGTGGGAAGAGAGATTGTCGGTGACGACCACGATGTCGCCGGTGGGGTTGGCGTCCTCGACGAGCTGGAGAAATTGCTGGTAGAAGACGCTGTTGCGTGACGACGCGGTCATCGTGACCTCGGTTCCGTCGCGTACGCGCAAGCCGCCGTACACCCAGGTCTTCTCCGGCCCGCGACTGTAGTCGAGCACGTTCTTGATGCGGTGTCCGTCCGGCGACCAACCCGGCGCCGGCGGGAACGAGCGCGGGATCACCGGGCCGAGTTCGTCGGCGCACACGACCGTGACGCCTTCGGGCGGGTTGGTGTAGAGCTCGACGATCCGCGTCCTTTTCCCGCGAAATCCGGGTCCCTCGACCGTACCCACGACCGGGTGCGGCGCCACCGCACCCCCTCCGCGAGCAGGATCCTGCGGACCTGACTGCGACCCACCTCGATACCCAGCCTCCCGGCCTCGGCGGCCAGGGCGTCCAACGTCCACTCCGGCGGCCCGGACTCGTCCGCCGCCCACAGCTCGTCGGACGCCTGCATCTCCAGCCGGCCGGGCGGCGTCAACTTGACCAGGGCGACGATCCGCGAACGCTCCGCCTCGGTGATCCGCCGCTTGCGGCCGCAGCCGGGCCGATCGCCCAGACCGTCCAGGCCCTGTTCGTTGAACCGGTGCAGCCACCGCCGCACGGTCTTCGCATCGCACCCCGCCCGAGCCGCCACCTGCGGCACGCGCAGACCTTCCCAGCTCAGCGCGACGATCCCGGCACGGAGGATCCAGTCCGCCGGCGCGTGACGCGCCCCGGCCAGCCTCCGGACCTTCTTCTCCTCGTCCCCGTCCACGGGTTGACGGGCCATCAGAAACTTCGGCACCACACTCGCCCCCGAGCAGCCGAAATGCCAGTATTTGACTACTACTTACCCGGTCAAAGCGGAACTTAGCAGTATGCGGTGCAGCGGGTCGGGGCGGAACTGGAGGTCGCCGTCGTAGGGGATCGTTCCGCCGTGGTCCAGTACCCACGCCAGGAGTGCGGTGTCGTCTTCGGGGACCGTGTACGGCTCGAGGTCTTGCGGGGCGCCGTCGGGTGGCGGGGTGGGAGTGCCGTCGATGCCGGGGACGTGGGCGAGGTGCCGGCCGGCGACCTCGAACACGTCCCGGTGCACGACGTGGCGGCCGCGCATGTCCGCGACCAGGTGCTGCTCGACAAGTTCGGCCAGCACCGCGGCGTATGGTGCGGCATCGTCGGCGGGTGCGGGCGGGTGGTCGCGCAGGTGCGCTCGCAGCGCGGCCATGCCGCGGCGCATCACCGCTTCGCGTTGCGCGCCTTCGTCGGCACGGGCGCGCATCTCGCGTCTGAAAGCCTCGAGGCATTCCCGGGTGTGGAAGACGGTGACGACGCCGGAGGGTCCGGCGCTGACGACACTCTGCGTGCCCGGCTCTGCGGGAGCATGGCACTTGCCGCATTCCTCGATGGTCCGCAGGGGTTCGGGCCGTTGGTCGTAGCCGTCGTTGTGCACGTGCCTGCCTTTCGGTCCCTCGTCGATCCGGCCTTCCGCGGGGGAAGCGCTGGGGCCCCTGCCGGGACGCTGTTGGTTAATTCCGCCCCACGGGATCTCGTCCAGTGGGGCGGAGTGCCGCGAAGGGTGAGACGCGGGTTTTCGCGAGTGGTCTGCCGGTGAGCCAGGCATCGAGGCGGGCGAGGTTGATGGCAGCGCCGGTGAGCTGATGTTGCAGCCGGGTCTTGGCGAGGCCGCGGTAGCGGGATCTGCGCAGGCCGAAGGCCTGAACACCTTGGGAGATGGTGCCCTCGACGCCGGCGCGGTGTCCGTACCGGCGTTGCCACTGGTCGGTGTCCTGCTCGAGCCGGGCCTGCTGGAGGATTTCGTGTTCGACGCGGGGTCGCAGGGTGAGGTTGCGGCCGGTCCCGGCGTCGGTGCACGAAGTCCGCAGACCGCAGGGCCCGCAGTCGCGGGCCGCGAATCGGACCCGAGTCACCGGGGTGCCCCGGTGGCTTTGGGCCGATCTCCAGGAGACGCTGGTCTTGGCGCCGGGGCAGACGGCCGTGCGCTGGTCCCAGTCGACGGTGAAACGAGTGTTGTCGAAGAAATCCCCGGTCATCTGCCGACGGACGCTGGTGGTCTTGACCGGCCCGATCAGTTCCATCCCGTGATCGCGTCGGGCATGGTGGATCTGTTCGGCATCGATGTACCCGGCGTCCACGAGGTGCTCGTCGGGCAGCAGTCCGCGCCCGGCAAGAGCGGTATGGATGTCCTCCAGAACAACGACGTCGTTGACCGGCGCCGGGGTGGTGTGGACGTGAGTGATCAGGTGTGGGGCATCGGGCTCGCACGTCTCGCTCAGGTGGACCTTGTAGCCGGACCAGCCGAGATCCCGTTTGGAGCCGGTGCGGGCCTCGGGCTCGTAAGGAGTGCATAAGCGCTTCATGCCGGGCGGTCGGTCTTTCGGATCACGCCAGCGCACGACTCCGTCGACGTGATGGAACTGCTGCACCCACACCTGGCGCAGAAACTCGACAGCCGGCAACTTCCGTAGCTGCACGGGGACTTGATTGCCCCAGAGGGCATACAGGAGCGCCATGCCATCGCCCCCGGCCTGGTCCGCGTGCTCGACTTTGGCCGCCCACCGGGAAGCGAAGCGCGTGTCCTCGGGACGGCTGGAGTACCGGTCGTACCATTCCGGCGCCGCCACCGTCACCAGCCAGTCCCCGGCCTCCTCGGCGAGCTGGTTCAGTGCCGCCCTCAGCGTCTCGACCACGAACTCCAGCTGATTCAGGTCCTTCGTTGCAGCCAGCACGTGGGTGGCGTCCGTGCGCTGCCGCTTGCCCGGCTTGACCAGCCCGGCTTCCCCGGCAGCCCGCAGTACCGCGTCGAACACCACCCGGTCGGCGTCGCCGTCGACGAGCCGGTCGCGGAACTCGCTGAGCACGGAGAAGTCGAAGCCGGTATCGGTCAGCTCCAGCGAGAGGGCGTACTTCCAGTCCAGACGTGAGCGGACCGCGTGCGCGGCCTGCCGGTCGGTCAGCCCCTCCGCGAACTGCAACACCGACACCAGCGCCAGCCGGGCCGGCGAGAGCGCCGGGCGCCCCCGGACCGGGAACAGCCCCTCGAACTCGGCATCGGCGAAGACCGGCCCGAGCGCATCCCGCACCCGCATTGCCAGACACCCCTTCGGGAACACCGCACGCGCCACCCGCGCGGTCTCTTCCGGGACCTCCGCCAGATCCACCCCACGCAAAGACACGAACCCCACCCCTGACACGACAACGGCCTGCACAACCCCAACGGGGTCACACAGGCCGTCGTTACGCAGACCGACCGGATTAACCAACAGCGTCCCGCCGGTACCGGGAGCCACACACCGGAGGGTCACCCCGTCGGGCGTGCGGGCGGAGGCGCCCGGTGAACGCAGGACACCGGACCTCTCCCGGGCCGTAAACGGTAGACCTCGGACCTTCCGAAAGGAACAGGCCGGACCGACCGATCCCGGCCATGATCCAACCCGATCGCCGGTGCCGCCGAACACCACGCAGCATCCGCCGGAAGGACGCGCGTTCGCGCCGGAGGTCCGACCCGTCGGACGCCCACGAGGGTGGGGCGGATCCGGTGAGAGACCCACCAACTACGCTCGGTATCAGACGCGTTCACATCGGGGGATGAGCATGGGCCAACGAACGACCACCCGCCCGGGCGGGATCGCCATCCGATGCGCGGCCGTGATCCTGTCGATCACGACGGCCGCCGCCTGCTCCGGCGGCGACGACGGGAAGGCACACCCGAGGCAGCCGACCTCGGCGGGCTCGGGGTCGGCCGGGCCCGGCCCCGACGACACGGACGAGGAAGCCCCCGCCTGGCACACGGACAACCTGGCGCCGGGCGTCGACTTCTGGGCCGGGAAGGTGGACCTGGCGGTGTTCCTGTGCCGGGTCTCCGACCCCAGGACGGGCGGCTGCTCCAGCGGCGCTGTCACCACCACCCAACGCGAGGAGATCCTCGCCGCGCTCAAAGCCATGCCGCAGGTCGAGCACGTGTACTTCGAGGACCGGGGACAGGCGTGGGAGTTGTTTCGCGCGCAGAACGCCGGCAACCCCCTCCTCCTCGACGCCATGAGGGCCGAGCAACTCCCGGAGTCCTTCCGTGTCAAGCTCAAGGACCCCGCCACCGCCACGACGGTGGCATCCGCGTTAGAGGGGCGCCCGGGGGTGGCGTCGACCATGAAGCAGACCCCCTCCGGCCCGCCCGCCCCTCCCCCGGCCCCCGATGCGGCTCCGCTGACCGTGGAGCGGGCCAGGCGCGCCGTGTTGACCGTGGACGACGTCGGCACCGGCTGGACCGCAGGCGCCTTGACCGACACCGGGCCCAAGCCGGCCGCCGCGCCGTACTCGGGCCTCAGCGGCGACGCCGGGTGCGACCGCGCCCTGGCGGGCGCGCCGACCGGCCCGATCGTCGTTCTCCTCAGCGCACAGCGAACCTTCGAGAACACGGCCGGAACCCGACTGGTCGCCGCCGTCCACACCTACGAAGGCAACGGCGCCGCCCTGCAGTTGGCCAAGACGCGCGCCATGCTGACCGGCTGCGCCGACCTCCCCGTGCCCTGGGCGGGTGCCACCGCGCGCTTTCGCGCCGTCGCCTCCCCCACCGTCGGGGACGAGACACTCGGCATGCGCATCATCACCAACCAGAGCGGCGACACCAGAACCGTCGACTCGATATTCGTACGCATCGGGCCCAACCTCGCCACCATCACGATCCCCGCCGACGCCGGCCTCGACCCCACCACCTCCGACCGACTCGTCCGCCGCACCGCGGAACACCTCCGAAACGCAGGCCGCGACTGACCGGCTTCATCCTCGACGGATGGACTCGAGACCCGCGGCCACACACTCACCGTCGACAAGCACCAGGCGCGCCGCGCTCCCGCCGACGCCTGCGGCCGTGGCGTCGGCCGGGGGGAACACCGTGCTCGGCCGATGCGAGAAAACGTTCACTTCGGCCCTGTCCCGGTTGTCCGATCGGGCGGAGTGGGGCGTCAAGGCCTACGCGGATCCCGAGACGCTCGCTGCCGCGCCCGACGATCAACCCTCGGAACCGAACAATCCCGGCACCGCCTACCTCCTGCGCAAACGTGCCCGCCAGGCACAACGCGCGAACGCGAGCGACCGGGCCGCCGCCTACGCCGAGCGCATCCACGCCACCCTCACCACCCACGCCGCGCTGGCCGTCCTGCACCCACCACAGGACGCCGGGCTCGCTCGTTACCAGGGCTGGATGGTGCTCAACGCCTCCTACTTGACAGACGACGCTCGGGCGACGGAATTCGCTGCCACCGTGGCGCACTTGGGCGCGAGCTTCCCCGGTATCCGTCTCGAACTCAGCGGTCCGTGGCCGGCCTACTCCTTCGTCGCCGTCCCCCGGGAGGATGGAATCCCGTAACCAGCCGACCCTCGTCCGATCATCGGCCGGCCCCTTGGGACGGCGGTCGCGACATAGCCTTGGTCGACCTCTTGGACCGCGTGCTGGCGGGGGGCGTCGTCATCAGTGGCGAAATCACCCTGTGCATCGCCGACGTCGACCTCGTCCGTATCTCGTTGCGCGCGCTGGTCGCCTCCGTCGGCACGGTGGCCCAGGAAGAGGACGGCCCCGGGAGGCGACCGTGACGACGGCCCGACACCATCGCATCGCCCGCCCGACAGCCGCCGAGCCACACCCTTCCCGAGCACGTCGGCGCGACGTCCCATCGGAACCGCCGCCACGAACCCTTCGCCGTGCCCCCACCGGCCGCGAGCCCGACCCTCGACCCTCCCCCACCGTCGGCCGGCGAATCGCGGCCGACCCCGAGACGGTCGAGCGAGGACTGGTGAGCCTGGTGTTGACCATCGTCGAACTCCTGCGCCAGCTCATGGAGAAACAAGCCCTGCGGCGCATCGAGCACGGAGGGCTGACCGACGATCAGATCGAGCGGATGGGCCTCACCCTGATGGCCCTCGAGGAACGAATGGCCGAACTACGCGAGTACTTCGACCTCTCCCCCGAAGACCTCAACATCGACCTCGGCCCCCTGGGGCCGCTTCTCCCCCGGGAATGAAGCGAAATCACGCGCCACCTCGGACGACCCCCGGCACATCGCCGGCTCCGGACCCCCCGGCAGGGCCGAGCAGGCCGATGGGGGTGGGGCGGTCGCCGGACACGACCCGAGCCGACCATGGCCCGCGCCCGTCCGGGGAGACGATCACTTCCGCAGCCGATCCGCAACGCGATGTGTTCTCGGGACGAATCCGGCTTCATGGACGGCGTGGAGCGGATCGAGCAGCGCACGCCCACGCTCACCCACTGGGTCACCAGCGTCAACGGGATCAAGCGGGAGTTCGACGCCGCCATCACCGAACAGATCTCCGACGAGCGCGTCGCCTGGACCACCGTCGAGGGCGAGGTCCGACAGGCCGGCGTGGTCACCTTCCATCACTTGGACGACGGCCGCTGCAAGATCATGCTGCAACTGGACCACGACCCGCAGGGCGTTGCCGACACCGTGGGCGACAAACTCGGCTTCGTCCGCCGCCAGGCCAAGGGCGACCTGGAGCGCTTCAAGAAGTTCATCGAGTCCAGGGGCGCGACCGGCGCCTGGCGCGGCGAGGTATGAGCACGAAGGAGTAAGACGTGCCGCCGACCCCGATCCGGGCGGGCCCGGGCCCTCGGAGTCGGCACGCAAGGGACACGAAGGGAACGGCATGAAGAGCGAAAACGTCGAGAACATTCGAACGCCAGATGTTCGGAAGTGCCGAGACGATCGGCAACGGGCAACCGGCCGACCGGGCCGAGCACCCTCGCGTCGCCATCGTGACCGGTTCCGAATCGGGTATCGGACGAGCCACCGCCGTCGCCCTGGGTCGGGCCGGATTCGACATCGGCGTCACGTCGCACCGCGACAAGGCCGAAGGTGGTGCGGCGGCGAGATGTTTCCCCGTCCGTTGGCATGTGTGTTTGTGAACGTCGGGAATGGGCCTGGAGGAACGACTCTGGCAGTAGGCCGGGATCCGGACGACCTGCGAAGGTGGACATCCGCCTGCCTGAGGTACACGACGACCGAGCCGATGGGACACGCAATGGTCACCGCGCCCCAGCCGGGCGAACGCCTTCGTTCACGACCCCCATGGATGAGCAGGCCACCCCCTCACCGTCGAGGAGGTGGCCTGCGCGGCGTAGCCGGACCGTGGTGAGCGGCGCGCGGCAACCGGGGCGCCGAAGTGGCGACATCGTGTGGCTGCGCTTGGCGTGTCACGGGGGCACGCCTACCGGGTCGGCTCTTCCGCCGCCCGGGGTGATGGCCGGATCAGGCCGCCGGACCGCCGGCGGCCGTGAGCGTACCCACGAGGGAGCCGGCCACGTTGAGGAGGCTCTTGGCGAGCGAGGCCACCAGAGCCGCGATGTCGGGAACATCGTTGCCGCCCTTGGCGGCCGGCGGGGTGACCGGCTTGTTTTCCGTGCTCGTGATCGCCGCCGCGAGCGCCTCGGCGTTCGAGACCACCGCGGACACCGCCTGGGTCAGGGCGACCGAAGGCGTCGCCGAGCCCGCTGAGGAGGTCTTGTCCGCCGGGGCCTTGGCGAGCAGATCCTTGCCCGCGGTCTGTACGGCCGTCAGCCTCTCCTTGACCTTGGAGGTGTCCGCAGCGGCTCCCTCACGCGGCTGCGCCGCCGCGAGCAGGTCGGCGGACGCCTTGGCCAGCGCCCCCATCGATCCGAGCTGCTCGACCTGCTTCGTCGCGGCTTCCATGGACAGCGCGACGGGCTGTGCCGGAGACGCGACACGAACGCCCGCAACCGTTGGGGACCCGCCGGCCTCCCCGATGGCGACCGCGGTTCCAGCTCCGGCTGCGAGCGTGGCACAGGTCAAAATGGCCACTATTCGAGTGTTGCGCATGACAGACAGACCTTCCATCGAATGAACGGGGGTCTTACCACCGTCACCCAGATCGACACGCTACGCAACTGATCATTGACGCACAGTCACTTGCACATGCAAGGGGATGCCGCGCCGATCAGCGGCCGGCGCCACGGCCCCGAAATCCGGGCACCAGTCCGATTCCCGTCCGAAAGCGCTCTCACGACCTTCACCCGCCCCGGCCTGGAGCCCTTTTCGGCCGCGGCACCGCCGGGGCCACCTTGCCGAGAACGACTCCCCGCTGCCGGCGGAAATCCGACCTCACCTTCCACCCGCACCGTCCACCGGCAATCCGCTGTCGACCCACTTCGCTTCATCAGCACGGCAAACGAGGGCCCCGACCTGCGTATCGAGTCCTTCGCCCACCACGCCGACCCGATCGACCCCGCCCTGGTGGCCGCCCGCGGCTCGTCGGACGCCGGCGGCCTGTGGCAACGACGGACAAGCCCTCTCCTCCGCTCATTCTCGACCCCGACTTCACTGGCGGTCCGTTCTGAGTTCACGGACCAGGGCGCGGACGGAGACGCTGGAGCCCAGCTCCGGGGTGGTGATGTAGCCCACGGAACGGGTCGCGCCGAAACGGGTTGGGGGGCGGTGGACCGGGGGTCCGACGGCCCCTCGAGCGCGCGTACCGGGGTCACCGGCATGTCCGGAATCTATTCGAGGATGACATCGAGGCCGCTGTTCCCGGCGGCGCGCCGGATCGAGGATGAATCGCACGGGCTCGGACGCGGGAGACGTCCGGCCCGGGTACGGCCGCCGCACCTTTGTGCGGCCGATCCTCCCTCCATGAAAGGTCACCACATGCGCGCAAACAGCTCGCGTCCCACCGCTGAAACCGGCCCCACCTCGCGCCGCCGACACGGTCTGGTCGCCAAGGCGATCGCGGCCACGGGCGCGGTACTCGTGCTCGGCACCACGGCGTTCGCCGGCAGCGCCGGGGCGATCGTCAACGGGCAGGATTCCACCCAGAGCTACCCGTTCATGGCGTACGTACCGATGAAGGCGGCGGGCGTGGACGCGGGCTGTGGGGCCACCCTGATCGACCGACACTGGGTGCTCACCGCGGCGCACTGTGTCGACCGTGATCTGCCGATCGAACTGGCCGGGACGGTGCGGATCGGCAGCCCGGACCGCACGCAGGGCGGCACCGTTCGCGGCATCGACAAGATCGTGATGCACCCCGGCTACTCGCAGCCGGCCGAAGAGGGTGGCTACAACGTGAACGACCTCGCGTTGATCCGCCTGGACCGGCCGGTCAAGGAAAAGCCGATCAAGCTCGCCAAGCAGGCCGGGCCGGTGGGCACGCCGACTCGGATCCTGGGCTTCGGCACCATCGTCGACCCGGACAGTCTGGAAAACGCGGTCTTCCCGGACCGGCTCCAGGAGCTGGACACCCGTCTGGGCACCAGCGCCGAGTGCAACGGCCGCACCGACGCCACCCGCCTGTGCACGATCAGCCAGAAGCCCAAGGCGATGGCCTGCTTCGGTGACTCCGGTGGTCCGCAGATCCAAAAGAACCGCAGCGGCAGGTGGGAACTGATCGGCACCACCTCGGGCGACGGCGACGGCAAGCCCGGCTGCGCGACGGGCCCGGGCCTGTACACGAACGACACCGCGTACAAGACCTGGATCAACAAGACGATCCACGGCCGCCAGTAGGCCCGGTCGCCGCGCGCCCGGTGCGGGGTGATCCACGCCGGGCGCGGGCATGATGCCGGCCGGGAACCGCCCGCCGTCCGGGGTCACCGGTCCCGTCCGAGTCGACGACTGACGGCGGTTTTCCATGCACGGGCGTGGCTTGGCACCAGGTCCGTACGAACCTCGGTCATCTGCCATCGACACGGCAGCCGAAGAGCGGAAGCAGCGGCTGCGCATCGGGGGCGTCGCGGGAGCAGGCCGGGCACAGGACACCTCGTGTGACCGTGCCCGGCCGTTCGCGTTCCTCGGACACAAGCGACTGTTACCTCAAGAACGGCGGAACCGCGAAATCGCAGCATGCAGAACCGCGCCGAAGGCTCCGAGCACGTCCAGGCCGACATCGCCCCGGCCCGCCGCCGCGCCGACGTCCACGCCGCCGGGTCCTCGCGGCATGTCTCGCCACCCGGGTTCGCCTCGGCCGTCGGCTCGACTGTCATGGTGGGCCGCGCGGTGGCCGTTGGTCGCGCCTTCCAGGTTGTGCGCGGTGCTCGTGTGATCATCGAGAAAGTCGATGTCTTCGCCGGTGATGTCCGATGCAATCAGCGTGTCGTGAACTCCGGCTGTTCGAGGACCGGTTGCCGGCAATGTAGGCCGTGAAGGGATCGTCCGTGCGCGCCAAATCGCTCTTGCTCGCCGCGTTGGTATTCGGCCTGGTGCCCGGGTTCTCCGCGGCTGCCGCGAAAGGTCCCACAACGACCGGCCGACCTCCCTTGCACTTTCTTCAGTACAACATCTGTGGTGGCTGGAGCGGTTGTACCGAAGACCCTTCGATAGGGGGAGAGATCACCCGCAGGGTCGCGAAGGCCGAACGCGAGATCACCACCTGGGACGCCGACGCGGTCTTCCTGAGCGAGGTGTGCAGTGTGCAGTTCGAAGCGCTCCTGGCCGACCTCGGTCCGCGCGGCTACACCGGCGCCTTCCACAGCCAACTCGACGAGGGGTCCGGCTGCCGGCCCGACAGCCTGGGCGAGCGCCCCGAAGGCATTGCAGTACTCGTCAAGGGCCGGGTCGGCCCGGCCACGTTTCACAACCTGACGACTCCGGACACCACGCGCGAGCAGTTCGGCCTGCTGTGCACCGACACCGCGCTGCGGGATCGGCCCGTCCACGTGTGCAGCGGACACCCCAGCCCGGAGGACGCCGGCGTGGAGCAGAATCGAAGGCTCGCCGCGATCGTCGACGATGTCGTGCGATCGGGCAAGCCGGTGATCGTCGGCGGTGATCTCAACCTCCTGCCTGACCATCCGGGCCTGGACGGCATGTACTCCCACACGGGCGGCCACGGACGATTCGTCGAGGTCGACGACACGGACCAGGCGTACTACACGCCCAATTGCCTCCCCTCGGCCACGCAATGCCGCAGCGGCGCACCCACGTTCGACACGGCGAAAGCGACACCGATCAAAATCGACTACGTGTTCGTGAGCGCGGCGCACTTCGTCGATCGCCACGCCACCGTCACCGGCCACGACGCCGCGGTCACGGATCACGACGCCTTGCGTGGCCAGGCCGCCTGGGCCCCCACCTCGCCGTAGGAGTAGCCCACAACTCCGCGTCCGGGCCACAACCCCGCACCGCGAGAACAGGCACGTAGCGACCCCGAGTTGAACGGTTCGAGGTCGAGCCGCTCCCCGGCCCGCCTTCAAGAAGGCCGCCACCTTCCGCAATGGCGTCCCAGGGCGGCTTTCGCTACGTCGAAGTCGACGGGAGGCACGTCAGCTTCCCGCGCTCCTCGAGCGGCACGTGGAACATGTCGGTGCCGCGCGAAGTCCGCGAGCCCGTCTCCGCGTTCGACCGAAGTCCGGTCGGCGACCGAGGTCGGACGGGGACCCCACCGGCGCTGCCTTGCGGGCGAGGCGGTGCCCGACCCCGCCAGTCGGGCACACCTCGTCCGGACGACAGGTGCCCGGTGGTCGCCAGTACGCCCAGTCATGTGACGATCCGGACTCCTGGGAGCGTCCCGACAAGGACCGAGAGATCCGTGCACCCCGGCATTGGCCTCCCCCGAAGGTGACTTTCTCGCCAACCCGTATCCACCGACATGATTCGAGCCGAGTCGGGTAGAGCACGTGGCCGTACGAACCTGCGTGGCGCTTCCGGGCCGGGCCATCGCACTACCGATGTTGTTTCGGGACCGGGCGAAAGGATCGAAAGGGGGATGCGGATGAGTGCGCAGCACGGTACATCGGCGGCATCGTGGACGGGGATTTCGGTGATCCTGGCGGGTGCCCTCCTCGGGGGGTTCGCGGTCGTCTTCGCGCGGCCATGGTTGTTCGCCGTCGCGGTGGGCGTTGCCGTGCTCGGTGTGGTCACGGGCAAGGTGATGTCCATGCTCGGGTTCGGGGCGGCCCCCGGCTACCACCGGCCCGCAGACGAGGCGACACGGGACACATGGGCCGCACAGCGACCCGCCTCCCCGGATAGGGACGGCTGAAGGCATCGCTTCTCCCGGCCCGTGGCACGTGCTCCCGCAGCGGCGTCGGGACCGCGACACCGTGCGGCGGCAGGTCTCGGCCCGACCGTGCCCCCGACGCGTGCGCGGAGGCAGCCATGGAGTGGCGTGCCGGCAGGCCGATCACCCCGAGTCCGGGCTCTCCTCCCGGCGCAGGGGCCGGTTGGCGGGGCCTTGCAGGACGTTGCCGTCGATGTCGAAGCGGGAACCGTGACAGGGGCATTCCCACGCGCGTTCGGCATCGTTGAAGGCGACCAGGCAGCCCAGGTGGGTACATCGTGCCGACACCGCGTGGACGGTGCCTGCCTCGTCGCGGTAGACGGCGCACTTGCCGCTCGCCCCCGCCACGATGGCACCTGTGCCGGGAGCGACGTCGGCGACGGACCGGGCGTCGGGCTTGCGGAGTCGGTCCCCGACGAAATGGCCTCCGACGGACGCCTGAAGGCTCAGCAAGGCGGGCACCTCCTTCGGCCCGGGGAGTCGGCAGGGATCGTACAGGTGTGCCCACGGCGATTCCTCGCCCAGAATGCTCGACGCGAGCAGGCGCGCGGACATGACGCCGTTGCTCATGCCCCACCCGCCGAAGCCGGTCGCGACGTGGACGTGCCGCGTCCGGGGATGCAGCCGTCCGACGAACGGGATGCGATCGGTGGTGCTCACGTCCTGCGCGGCCCAGTGGTAGAGAAATCGTGCGTCCGGGAAGTGTGTTCGGGTCCAGCCAGCCATGCGGTGCCACCGTACGGCGACTCCCCCCGCGCCCGGTTTGAACTTTTCCCCGGTGACCACCAGCAGTCGTTCACCGTCGCGGTAGGGCGCGGTGCGCACCGAACGGGTGGCCTCGTCGGAAGTCAGATACATGCCCTGCGGGTCTTGTTCGGCGGGGATCGACGCGGCCACGACGAGTTCGCGGTGCGGGTCGAGACGCGTGAAAAGAAGCGCCCGGTCGAAGATCGGGTAATGGGTGGCCACGACGATGTTCCGAGCGACGATGGCGTATCCGTCCGCCGTTTCCAGTCGACAGGGATCGCTCTCGGTCAACCGGGTGACCCGGGTCGACTCGAAGGCGAGACCCCCCTCGTCCAAGAAGGCGGCCAGGACACCCAGAAGAAAGGTGCGCGGATGGAATTGGGCCTGGTTCTCGACCCGAACGGCCCCCGCGACCGGGAAGGGCAGGGTGGTGTCCCGCACGAAGGAGGCGTCCAGGCCGGCCTCGGCTGCGGCCTCGGCCTCCTCTTTGATCCGCCCGAGGCCGTCCTTCGACGTCGTGTAGACATAGGCGGGTACGCGTTCGAGGTCGCAGTCGATGCCCAATCGTTCGCTCAGGGTCCGCACGTGCTCGACGGCGTCCTGTTGGGACCGCGCGTACAACCCGGCCGCGTCCGCGCCGTGGTGCCGGCGCAGGTGCCGGTAGAGCAGGGTGTGCAGTGCGGACACCTTCGCCGTCGTGTGCCCTGTGACGCCCTCGGCAATCCGTCCGGCGTCGACGATCGCGACCCGAAGGCCGGACGAGGCGAGTTCCCACGCCGTGCACACGCCCGTGATTCCGCCCCCGATCACGGCCACGTCGACTTCGATGTCCTCGGCCAAGGCCGGATGACCGGGACCGGGGGCGGACTCGATCCAATAGGACGTCTGGGAACCGGGCAGTGGCGTCATGAATCGCGAGTTCCCCAACAACGACGACCAACGCCGGTTCACCCGACTTTTCACCTCGCGTCCCGCGGGGGCGGTCAGGCCGACAGGTGGCGCGACATCCAGTGTTCGATGGCGTTGCCCACGCGCACACGGCTGTCCGTGTGCAGGAACTCGTGGCCTTCTGCGGGGAGGAGCAGAATCTGTGCCCCGATGCCGCGTTCGCGCGCGGCCCGCACGATTCGACGGGATTCGTCCGCCGGTACGTTGGTGTCGTGTTCGCCGTGCACGGCGAGAAAGGGCACCCGCAGGGCGTCGAGGCGGTTCATCGGGGACAGTTCCCGCAGGAGTTCTCGGTCGTGTCGCGGGTGACCGTACTTGACGGCGGCCGAGCGTGCGAGCCACGGTTCGGTGCCCGCGAAGAAGGTCGTCAGGTCCGACATGCCGCAGATCGCGATGCCGGTGCGAAAGAGTTCCGGATACCAGGTCAGAGCGGCGAAGGTAAGGTATCCGCCGTACGAGTGACCCATTACCGCAAGCCGGTTGGGGTCCGCCCATCCGGCCAGGACGACATGTGCCGCGCAGTCGGCGACGTCGTCGAACGCGCGGAATCGCCCGCGGCCGAGGTCGGCGTCGACGAATGAGCGGCCCGCTCCGCCGGAACCGCGCACGTTCGGCGTGAACACGTCGATGCCGCTGGTGAGCAGGCGATGATGCAAGGCGTCGAAGACGGGCCGTGCCTGCTCTTCGGGACCGCCGTGCAGCGATACCACGCACGGCGCGGCACCGACCTGGTCGCGGTCCGGAGCGCGGTAGTACCAGCCCGTGGCGAGGAGGCCGTCCCGGGAGCGTACTCGCACCGGTCGAGGTACAACCGGCGCCGTGCCGTGCCCCGTGACGTCGGCACCGCGCGAGGACCAGGGCGTGCGGGTGGGGCCGACCGCGTCGGTGCGCAGCCGCCACACGCCGGGGCGGCGCCGCGATCCGGAGAGCGCGATCCACCAACCGTCGGCGCCGGCCGGCGCCAGGCGGGTGGCGACTTCGTGCGGCAGAGGCACGGTGCGAAGGCGCGTGGCGGCCCCGGATCGGCGCAGCGTGGCGATCTCGACTTCGCTGCAACCATCCTTGTTCCAGGACAGTGCGGCCGTGCGCCCGTCGTTGGTGACCGCCAGCAGCTCCAGGTCGGCGTCCTCGCGTGCGGCGACGACGTGCGTACGGAGGAGCGAACCGGTCGCGGTGAGTTCGACGCGGACCAGAGCCGCGAACTCCCGGTCGGCATCGCTGCGCAGCCACAGCGTGCGCCCGTCGGGCGCGAACCGGCCGATCCACGGGTCTCCGTCCGCCGCACGCAGGACGCACACCGGCTCCCCATGGGACGTGGACACGATCGCCGCCTCGCGCCGGCCACGCGGCCCGCGACGAAGCAGGGCCAGGCGTCCGTCGGGCGACACGTCGCATACGCGCAGGGTCGCCGCGCCCTGCTCACCGGCGATCAGGGTGGGCGAGCGGACACCGTCGGGGTCCACCAGGTAGGCGGTCGACGAGCTGTCACCCACACCTTCCCCTGCTTCCCGCTCGGCGGCGAAGGTGCGGACCAGGCGACCGGTCGCCGGTCCTGCGCCCGCACGGCGGGCGGACGCCGCCGGTGCGGAGGCGGCCGAGGACGCCCGGGTGTCGGTGGTGGCGGATTCGGTGGTGAGCGCTACCGCCTGTCCGTCGCGTGTCCAACATCCCAGGTACGCGGACCCGCCGTCCGGGGCGTCGGCGAGCACTCGGCGTCCCGACCCGTCCGGGCGTACGCAGAGCACGCGCGTGCGTCCTCCCCCGCCGGTGGTCGCGGCGTACGCGATCCACCGCCCGTCCGGCGACCAGGACACTTCGTTCACCGGGTCGGAACCGGTGTCGAGCAGGTGCGGTTCGTCGGCGTCCGCGGCTGCGGTCCACACCTGGGGCACTCCGGCCCGATCGCATACGAAGGCCACGTGTTCGCCGGTCTGGTCACCGGACGGGCCGCCGCAGGCGTGCGCCCGTGTCCACCGGTGGGCGCTATCGCGTGCCCCGACCGCGTCGGGCAGGGCCGAGGCGACGGGTGCGTCCCCGGAAAGCCGGTAGCCGCCCCGCTCGCCTGTGCGGGGTGGCTGCGGGTCGTGCATCGTGTTCACTCGATTCCGTGGGTCTGTAGCCACATCTCCAACAGGGCGACCTGCCACAGCGTGTTCGCCCCGCGACGGGTGCGATGAGTGTCGGGCGCGCTCAGCAACTCGGCTACGAAGTCGGGGCGGAAGACGCCGCGTTCGAGGGCTTGGGGCGAGGACAGCGCGTCGCGTACCCGCGCGAGCACGGGGCCCGCCATATGGGTGATGGCGGGGAGTGGGAAGTAGCCCTTGGGCCGGTCGACGACCTCGACCGGAAGCACGCGGCGCCCGGCGTCCTTGAGGATGCCCTTGCCGCCTTGGGCGAGCTTGAGTTCGGGCGGACAGGCTGCGGCAAGCTCCACGAATTCGTGGTCGAGGAACGGGACGCGTGCTTCCAGACCCCAGTCGGCGGTCATGTTGTCGACGCGCTTGACCGGGTCGTCGACCATCATGACGTGCGTGTCCAGGCGCAGGGCGGCGTCGAGCGCGGTCTCCGCGCCCGGTGCGCTCATGTGCGTGGTGACGAGTTCGGTCGAGACGTCGTGGTCGGCCGTCATGTGCGGTTGCACCATGTGGGACAAATCGGCGTGTGCTCGGTCGAAGTACACGTCGGCGTATGTCTGCGGTTCGCGGTCGCGCGGGACGGCGGCGAGGTCCGGGTACCAGTGGTAGCCCGCCAGAATCTCGTCGGCACCCTGCCCGCTCTGCACCACCTTGACGTATTTGGCGACCTGTTCGGAAAGCAGATGGAATGCGACGACGTCGTGGCTGACCATCGGTTCGCTCATGGCGGCGATGGCACCGTCCAGGGCGGTGGACAAGCGGTCGGACGGGACGAGCAGTTGGTGGTGGTCCGTGTCGAAGTGTTGGGCGACGAGGTCGGAGTAGTGGAACTCGTCGCCGCTTTGACCACCCTCGGATTCGAAGCCGACGCTGAAGGTGGCCAGGTCCTCTTGGCCGGCTTCGGCGAGGAGTGCGACGATCAGGCTGGAGTCCAGGCCGCCGGACAGAAGGACGCCGACTTGGACATCGGCCACGGTGCGCCTTCGTACGGCCGTTCGAAGCGAGTCCAGGAGCGCGTCGCGCCAGTCGCCGGCGCTCATGCCGGCGTGTTCGGCGCGGCGGGTGTAGTCCGGTTGCCAGTAGCGGTGGTCGCGATACTCGCCGTCGGGCTCCACGACGCGGATCGTGGCGGGGGCGAGCTTGCGTACGCCCGCCAGGATGGTGCGCGGCGCGGCGACGGTGGCGTGCAGGCTGAGGTATTGGTGCAGGGCGACGGGATCGATCGAGGTGTCGATGCCGCCGCCGGCGAGCAGGGCGGGCAGGGAAGAGGCGAATCGAAGGCGACCGGGCTCGTGGGCCAGGTAGAGCGGTTTGATGCCCAGGCGGTCGCGGGCCAGCACGAGGCGACCGCTCGCGTGCTCGGCGATCGCGAACGCGAACATGCCGTACAGGTGCTCCACACAGTCGGTTCCCCACTCGCGATACGCCTTGAGCACCACTTCGGTGTCGGAGGTGGAGAAGAAGCGGTGGCCCAAGCCGCGCAATTGATCCCGCAGTTCGCGGTAGTTGTAGATGCAGCCGTTGAACACGCCGGTCAGACCCGTCTCCGGGTCGGTCATCGGTTGCGCGCCGCGTTCGGACAGGTCGATGACCTGGAGGCGGCGGTGACCGAGTGCGATCGCGGCCTGGCACCACATGCCGCGGCCGTCGGGGCCCCGGGGCGCCAGGCGGTCGGTCATGCGCTGGACGTCGGCGAGGTCGGGTCTGGTGCCGTCGAAACGTATCTCGCCGCTCAGGCCGCACATTGCGTGTCTCCTTGGTTCGTAGTCGCTTGGGTTCCGGGTCGCGGGCGGGTGGTCGGCGGGCGGTCACCGCGGGTGAGTGCGATCAGATCGCCCACGGCATCGGTCCAACGCTCGCGGGGCGCGTAGCGCCGCAGTCGATGAGCCTCACTGCCGCGGGCGAGTTGTTCGCGGGCCAGAAGGTGCACGGTCGTCCAGTCGCCCGCGGCTTCCAGACGGGGTCGCAGCCGGGTCAGCATGGTGTGCACGACGTCGGAGGCGGACGCCGGTTCACGGGTGAGCGGATCGATCAACGCGCCTTCGAGCCCGGAGCGCGCCGCGCGCCAGGTTGCCGCACGCAGCCACTCGATGCCGGCGATCGGCCAGTCGGTGCGATCCTCGCGGACCGCCTCGCACGCATCGACGACGAGGGCACGGAACAGGCCCGCGACCAGGACGACGGTCTCCACGCGTGGGCAGGAGTCGGTGATGCGCAGTTCCAGGGTGCGATGCCGCGCGGACGGGCGGACGTCGTAATAGACCATGCCGGGATCGCTGATGACCCCGGACCGGACCAGATCGGCGATGGTTTCGTCGTAGGCGGCGGCCGACGCGAAGTGGCCGATGGGTCCCGCCGTGGGCCAGCGCTGCCACAACATCGTGCGCCAACTGGCGTATCCGGTGTCGGCGCCGAGCCAGAACGGCGAACTGGCCGTGAGCGCGAGCAGCACCGGAAGCCATGGGGAAACGAGCGCCGTCGCACGCACGGCCGTGTCCCGATCGGGCACGTCGACGTGCACTTGTGCCCCGCAGATGAGTTGTTCGTCGGCGACGAGCCGATAGTCCTCGGCCATATCGGCGTATCGGCGCTCGTCGGTGGCCTGGATGTCCTCGATGCGGGCCTGGGGCACCGTGCCGGCGGCCACGACGGCCAGCCCGAGGGCGTCAGCCGTATCGGCGAGCGTGCGACGGGTGTCGCTGAGGTCGCGGTACAGCGCGTCCAGCGTCGGATGCACGGCGCTGTTCGTCTCGATGACGGACCGCCGAAACTCCTGGGTGTAGGTGTCGCTCGACAACTTCGCCAAGAGCGCGGGTGCCTCGGGCACGAGGCTTCGAGTGTCGGCTCGGACGATATGGAATTCTTCCTCGACTCCCAATGAAACACGCATCAGAAGCTCCTTGCCATCAATAGCCGGCACGATCCACTCGACGGCACGATGCACAGCGGTCGTGTTCCGCACAGGCCACGCGGGCCTGCGCGCCGGGCTCGCACGGTGCGATTCGGGGTGGATGCCTACTGCCCGAATCCGACGAAAACAAGGCTCCCGCTCGAGCGCCAGTCGTGCGACCCGCACCACACCACGGAGGAACCGTAGTCGCGGTATTTACCGGCCCTACGGGGAAGCGCACGTCACCCGAATGGCGGGACGGTTGCTCGCAGTCACTCCGAGCAGGCAGTATGACGCTATGTGAACAGGCTGCGACGGTCCGGCGAGCATCAGGAGGAAACGTCGGGGGGCGTCCACGAGCGAGTTTTCGGGGATCGCGCAGCTGCGGCCTCCTGGTGTCCTGAAAGCCATGCGGCTTGGTGGTCTTGAACGCGCGGACGGAGCACACCGCACACTCCGGACGTGGGCCCGTCATTCCGACGGAGCGGAAAAACCTGCCTTTCAATACGCGGACGAAGCTGCTCGAGCTTTTGCGAGCCGTTCGGGTGAATGCTCGATTGTCGGGTGTGGGGCCGAGTGTCGTGGGCAGCGGGCGCGCGTGCCAGGGCGGAGTGTCGTGGTCGTGAATGGCTCGGAGGGTGTCGTGTACGAGCGCTCGCTGAACGACGACGAATCGCGGGGGTGGGAGGGGATCACGGCGAAGCCCAGGGCGGCGGTTCCGCGCTCGTCTCGTCGCGGGACGATCGTGGTGAAGTGGCTGACCGCCGCCGATCACAAGACGATCGGCAGTCTGTACCTGACGACATCGTTCCTGTTCTTCCTGTTCGGCGGCATCCTCGCGCTCGCGATCCGGACCGAAGTGGCCCGACCCGGAACCCAGTTGCTCTCGAACGAGCAGTACAACCAGGCCTTCACCATGCACGGCGCGATCATGCTCCTGATGTTCGCCACGCCCCTGTTCGCCGCCGTCTGGGCCCACCACGTGTTCCCCACCGGCGCCGTCATGCTGCCGTTCTTCTCCTTCATGACGTTCCTGATCGCCGTCCCCACCGGCGTCAAGTTCTTCAACTGGATCGGC
>NZ_JBVHLU010000136.1:0-23778 GCF_055558835.1 Embleya sp. NPDC025285 | reverse complement strand
GCCTCGGTTTGGTGGGGTGCGCCGCACCCCCCCCCCCCCCCCCCCCCCCCCCTCCCCCCCCCCCCCCCCCCCCCCCCCCCCCCCCCCCCCCCCGCTACCGATTAACTCGAACGAGTGAAGACAAGGCGCCTAGTTCGATGCTTTTCGAGCCGGGGTGTGCAGGATCGGCAACCAGGGTCGTTCGTCCTCGGTGGTGATACCCAACGCGCCGTCGGGGGTCAGGATCCAGGCGTGCGCGGCCCACGGCAGGGGGCGAGCGCCCAGGACCAGCGTGGTGCCGTGTCCGGTGAGTGCGCAGGCGAAGACCGTGCCCAGCGCGGTTTCCCAGCACGCGGTGCGCCGGTCGCAGTCCGCGCCCGCCGCGGTGACCGCCGCGTGCAGGGCGCGGGTGCGCGTGTGGCCGGCCTGGGGCAGGTGTCCGCACACCGAGGCGAGCCTCAGCCGCGCGCGCAGCGGCAGTCGCCGCGCGGCCAGGGCCAGGCGCAGCCCGATCCGGCCCGCGACCCGATCCGAGAACCCGGCCGGCTCCGCGGTGTCCGAGGGGGCGACCATCGGGACGCTCATCGGCGATTCCTTCTTACGCTCGGGGTGTTGGTCTCGCCGAGGAGGCCGCGGCGGGCGAGCGCGTCGACCAGGGCCCGCACGTCGCGCTCGACGACGTCGGCGAGTGCCCCGGTCGCGTCGCCGATCCGGGTGGCGATCACGGTGGTGTCGATGCCGGCGGCGAGGTGGGCCAGGACGCGCCCGGCGCTCGGGTTGAGGAACACCAGGTCGCCGGCCCTCATGTCGACGAGGGCGGCGCCGTGTTCGCACACCACGTGCGGCGCGGTCACGCGATGGGTGGTCACGACGGGTCCTCCCACCAGGTGCGCGGGTCGGTGTCGGCGCCGGTGGTCCACACCTCGAGGGCGATGGCCTGGTTCAACGCGGCCAGCGGCGCGCGGCCGTTCCCGTCCCCGGCGCTCTCCAGCGCCGCCACCGCCGCCCGGGTTTCGACGAGGCCCGAGCGCGCGAGCGCGCCGTCGTGGACCAGGGCCCGCAAGGCCGGCAGGTTGCGGCGGATGCCCAGCAGCATGGTCGGCGTGAACGTGCCCTTGCTGCGACGATCCAGCACGACATCGGGAACGAGGCCGCGCATCGCCACGCCGAGGACGGGCTTGAACACGTGCGGGTCGCGGCGCAGCCACCCCGGCGCGGACAAGGCCGCGTCCACGACCTGGTTGTCCAGGAACGGCGCGTGGACGCGCAGAGCGAACTCGCCGTGCAGGTCGCCGAGCGCCGCGACGGAGCGGCCCCCGGACCGTACGACCACGTCCTGCGCGCAACCGCCCGGCGAACCGCCCTCGCCGCTCTCGGCCTCGGCGCGCAGCAACTCGGCGACACCGGCCCGCCCGTCCGCGCTCAGCCACGCCGCGGCCGACGTCGGCCACGCCCACGCCAGACCCGGCGCGACGGGAGCCGCGCCGCGCTCGAGGTCGTGCGCCGCAGCGCGCAGGCCCTCGTCGCGGGCGGTCGCCGCGAGTCGGGTGACGGCGGCGACGATCGGGCCCGGGGCGGTCTTGGCCAGGCGCGCCCTCGCGACGATGTGTCGTCGCGCGTCGCGGGTACCGCGCGTGTGGAGGTAGTCGGCCCACCAGGCGGTGGGGGCATCCAGGACCTCGTCGCCGCCGACGCCGATCAGGTGGTCGGTGCAGCCGTGCTCGACGGCGGGGGCCAGGTAGGCGCGGTCCATGGCACGCATCGAGACGGAGAACGCCGGCCGGTCGGTCACCGGCAGCGGCAGGGCGCCGTCCAGGCCCGTGTAGTGGACGGTGCCGACGTCGCCGAGCGTGACGCGCAGGTCCAGGCTCGGGAAGCGGGCGGCGATCCCGCGGGCGCCGTCGAGGTCGGCGACGGAGGTGTGGGCGTCGTGGTAGAGACACCCGAGCACATCGGTGCCGTGTTCCTCGTCGGCGGCCAGGGCGCCGATCGTTCCCGAGTCCAGGCCTCCGGACACGTCCGCGCTCCACCGCCGGGCCGGCCCGGCATCCTCGCCCACGCGCCGGCGCACGGCCGTCGTCAGGGCCGGACGCAACAACGCGGCGGCCTCGGCGAGCGACAGGTCCCCGCGAGGACCCCGCACATCGCGCTCCGCCCACGACCCGTCGTCGTCCAAGACCAACGCCCACCCGGGCCGCACCTGGCGGACCCCTGCGAAACCCGGCCGGCCCGGGCTGTCCACGCCGCCGACGCTCATTTCCGCCACCAGCGCCGTCCAGTCCACCGCCGCACCCGTCAGGGCCGCCAGCGGCGTCATCCGCGACGCCCACACCACGCCACGCGGGGTGTCGGCGACGTACACGGGCCGGACACCGGCGAGGTCCCCGTACACCCACCTCTCGCGCCCGCGACGCGCCAACACCCACATCGACCCGGACAACCCCATCGATGCCCGCACGTCCCCGCGCCCGAAGGCCCTTGCCGCGCAGCCCAGTTCGTGTTCGTCGGCGGTGCACTCGCCCACGACGACCATCCGCACCCCGTCCCGCTCGACCGATCGCCATCGCGCCCCGATCGACCACGCGTCCCATCCCGCTCCCAGGTGCGCGCCGCCGACCGGCCGCCGCGCGCCTGGTCCACCCGTGATCCACTCCACCGCGTTCTCCCGCTCCCTGGTGAGTCGTACTCGACGAAGCGGGGCCCGCACCGTTGTCGATGCGGGCCCCGCGCAACCCCCTGCCGGTGGCGAGAGGTCAGATGCTCTTGTCGCCCTCGAAGTACTTCTCCTTGTCGGAGTCGTTCTCGTTCTTGCTGCCCAGGACGACGGTGTCGGCCGACTCGGTCCAGAAGACCGGCGTCTGGTAGGTGTCGTCGATCATGGCGATTCCCCTTTGCTGGAACGCTTCCCGCAGCTCCCGCAGCTCCCGCAGCTCCCGCAGCCGCGGGTCCGGTGGTTGCCGGCGACACCAGTCCACCGCTCGGACCCGCGTCCGGTGGAGGTCAAACCGGTGGACACTGTGCGGACAAAGCGCGGACATTCCCCGACGCGAGCGCGCAAGCGATGCCGGGGAGTCGGTGTCGCGTTCTACGGTGGGAACTCGGGTCGCCGCAGTTGTTCCCGGGGGTACCTGATGGGCAGCACCACCGTCGCCGACCGCAGGCCGAACACCTGCCTGCGCGAGCGGGCCCGGGCACGCGGATGGGCCTCGGCCAGAGACCTCGCCGAGCACCTGGACCAACAGGCCCAACGCCTGGGCATGAACGTCGTCTTCGACGAACGCACCGTGCGGCGCTGGCTCTCGGGACACAGCCGCTGGCCGCAGCGCGTCCACCGCGACGCTCTGGAGAAGATCTTCGGACTCGCCACCGACCAACTCGGATTCGTCGCACCCACCGACCCCACACGGCAACCGGACGCCGACACCGACCCGAGAGAGGCGGAAAGGTTTGCCTCGGCACCGGACGGCGCGGATATCGTGGCCGCATTGGCGGCCTTGGGAGGCGCGGACATGGAACGCCGGGAATTCCTGACCGCGACCGGCACGGTCCTGGGCCTGCTCTCTCTGCCGGGCAACCCCGCACACGGTACGCCGGCCGCACCCGCGACGCTCGCCCGCACCGGCACCGTCCGCGTCGGCAGCACCGAGGTCGACGCGGTCCGCACCATGACCACCGCGTTCGGCGACGCCGCCGCGGAGTTGGGCGGCGGCCACGCCCGCACCCTCGCGGTGCGCTACCTCACCGACCGGGCGACCCCCTGGCTGCGCGGCACCTACACCGACGCCACCGGCCGCGAACTCCACACAGCCGTCGGCGAACTCGCCCACCTCATCGCGTGGATGACACAGGACGAAGGCAAGACCGGCCCCGCCCAGCGCTACTACGCCCACGCGTACCGACTCGCCGACCTGGGACGAGATCGCGAACTCGCCGCCACCGCCCTGCGCGGCATGGCCGTCCAGGCCATCGACGCCGGCCACCGCGCCACCGCCGTACGCCTGGCCGAGGAATGCGTCCACCAAGCCCGAGACCTCGACGACCCCCGCGCCCACGCCTACTACCGGGCCACCCTCGCCCAGGCCGCAGCCCTCGACCAGGACCACGCCACCGCGACCCGCCTGCTGACGTCCTCACAGACCTGCATCGAACGCGCCCCCACCACGACCTCGGGGACCTCCTGGGCCAGCCACTACAGCATCGGCCGCTGGGCCCACGAGACCGGCATGATCCTCGCCCGCCTCGGCGAACTCGACGAAGCCCGCACCCACCTCCACCACGCCCTCGACATCCACGGCCTCGACCGCAAACGCACCCGCGCCATCGTCCTGGCCGACCTGGGCGAAGTACACCTGCGCAGCGGCGACACCGAAGGCGCCATCGCCACCTGGAACGAATTCGTCACCTGCGCCGACGGCCTCCAATCCCTCAAGGTCGACACCGCCGCCCAGGACATGCGCGCCCGCCTCCACCGCCTGCGCCGCGACGGCGTCCCCGGCGCCGACGACCTCGAACAACGAGCCCGCACGACCTGGACACCGCTCGGCGCGCGATAGGCGCCCTGGCGCGTTACCCGCCGCTGTGACCTGCGCGGGTAACGAATCCGTTACCCGTCGACAGGTGCCTGGGTAACGCCCCCGGGATCGAGACGTCACGAGGTGCCGGGCCACTTGGTTGGGAAGGCGCGCAACTCCCGCCGTTGCCGGTCTTCGTCGGCGATGACGTCGGCGAGGATCCCGTGTCGTAGGGGGCGCCGACCCGAGAAGAGACGGCGAACGAGGGCATCGTGAGGGGAGCTTCGCGGTCAGCGGTGGCTCAGCCCTCGAGCCACGCCCCTCCGGGTGTGTTGCGGTGGCCGCGCCACGCCGGGAGGCTGTAGCGGTTGACCAGGGTCCACGCGGTGCGGGTGGCGTCCTCCACCCAGGCGTGGCCGGCCGCCGGGATGGCGTGGACACCCCGAAGGTTCTTGGTGATCTGTTCCTCGGTGATGTGGTCGTTGCCGCGGCCGAGGTACTTGAGGATGTACACCGCGAGGTAGTCCACGTCGCCTGCGTGGCCTTGCCCGGCGAGGATCAGCCGGAGCCGATAGCCGATCTTCTCGTCCACCTCGCCCCAGAAACTCTGCGTTCCCGGGGGCGGGAGCATGTCGATCAAATCGACCAGGTGAGCAAGGTCGGCATCGTCGGCCAGGGTGATGGTTCCACGCATGAAGTCCCCTCCGTCGTCGGCGGCCTGCGCCGCCGGACCCGGCGCCCAGTCTCGTACCGCCGCCGCCCCTTTGGAGGCGAAACGGCAAAGGCCCCTCGACCGCCCGAGACCGCAGCTGCCGACCTCCCGGCACGGGTAGGAAACGGGAATGGTCGAGCCGCAGCCCGGCACGCGCGCCCGATCGTCCCGTGAACGGCTGGCTCTCCCCCACACCCCCATGTCGGGGGCGAGTCGCGCCCCACAGTGTGCGGCGGTCGAACTCACGAGGTGCCGGGCCACTCGGTCAGTAAGGCGCGCAACTCCCGCCGTTGCCGGTCTTCGTCGGCGATCACGTCGGCGAGGATGTCGCGGGGTTCGACGGCGGCCAGGACCAGGCGGCGCAGCTCTGCCGGCTCGAGGCTTCGACTTCCCATTGGAGGGGGGTGGTCGACGTCGAAGCCGTGTCGGGTGGCAAACGCGGGCCATCGCGGGTCGCCGCGTTTGCCTTCGGTGGCGGGCAGTTCGTACGCCCTCCTTTGTTCGTTCACCGGGCGTCGGCGTCACGAGGTGGGCGCGGTCCGGGCCTTCCTTCCCCGAGGACCCGAAACCGCGCCCGGGGTGTACCTGCCCGCAAGCCGACGGTTCACGGGTCACCCGTCCGGGTGGCCCCTCGTCCCGGGCCCGCCCAGGCCCACTCGTGATCGGCAGGCGATTCACGACGAGCACCGTCCCCGACGTCGACGACCCGAGCGACGTGAATGCCCGCGCCGTCGCGCTCTTCGGCCGTCACGAGGACGGCACCATCGCCTGGCCGTACGGGATCGCCGACCCGCCCCGACGCAACCACCGCACCCGCGACGACGCCGACGCCGCGTTCGAGGCGGCGCTGCGCGGGCGCCGTGACGCCCAACGGATCCTCGTCGCGTGGGCCCGGCGCCACGGGCTGCGCCCGGAGGACCTGGGCTGTTGCCCGCAGTGGCTGCGCCGGCGGGGCAGCGCCGGATGCCCGTACGGTGAGTGTGACCGGTGGCGTTGGACGGACCACGTCACCACCTGGTCCCTGGACGGGCAACCGGTCGCGTTGACGGCGGCGCCGTACGGGATGGACGAGGACGAACGCGCCGAACTCGAGGAATGGGTCGAGGAGTACCCGGACCTGGCAGTGGCCTACGGCACCGGCTGGTACGGCGCCGACACCACCCAGGTCCTCCTGTGGCGCCGGGACCGCATCCGCACCCTCGCCTGCGCCTGACCCGACCCGGCCCCGTTCTGCTGCTCGGGTAACGCCCGGACCCACCACCGACCTGCGCGGGTAACGGATTCGTTACCCGTTGACAGGGCCTCGGGTAACACCCGCTCGGGCGCTGGCGATCTACGTCCGGTCGCCCCGGGCGCCGTTCGGTTCCGTCGCCGCCGTCCCTGCAAGGTCGCCGATCGCGTCGGTGACCGCGCGGAGCACGACGCGGTCGCGGTCCTCCGCCGCGTACAGCGCGTTCCATCCGTCGACGTCGTCGATCAGGGCCTCAATCGCGTCTTCGAGCTGGCAGCGCAGCAGGCTCGGGTCGAGGGCCTCGACCGCGACCACGAGGTGTGGGTGCCACACGGCTGGGCTGTCGTCGATCAAGTCGTGCGCCGGACCACCGCCACGGCGAGAAGCCGGGCACGCCCATTACCACCCGGCCATGCAACCTCCGCACACCTTCGGCGCACCTTCGATGCACCCGCGCACGTGGCGCCGTTCACCGCGGCTGCGTCGGCCGTCGTCGGTCGCGCCCTACCACGCGGCCGTGCCACCTCCGTGCCACCTTCGCGCCAGGTGCGTGCACTCTCGATGCACCTTCGGCGCAGAGCCGCGTTCCCCGGGGCGCGGCGTGCCCGGCACCGGCGCCCGCGCGGGATCCGACGGCGCGCCCAGTGATGAGAGGTCGCCGTTCCCGCGCCTCGTGCGGAATGGGTCTTGCGGTGGCGGGGATGGGTGGTGCCTACTGGAAGTCGTCCGCGTTCGGGGTGTGTTGCCGATCGCGGGTGTGATCCGCCGGTGTTCGCCGCATGCGGGTCGCTCCTGGTTCCCTTCGGAGCCGCCGTCGGGCCTTGCCCGAGTCTGCGCCGTGCCCCCGGTTTCCCGCCGCCGGCGATTGCTCGCCCACGTCCGGCCGTTGCGTCCGATTGGTTCCGGTTTCGTCCTCGGACGTGCCCCCGGCAACTCGGGCGGCAATCCGGGCGGCAACTCCGGCGGACGCTCTCATCGTCCGGGGTTCTCGTCACGTTTGCGCAGGTCACGAGGCCTGTATGCAGGCAAGTGGTGTCCCGGACTGTTTGTAGAGAAGTGTTCTCTCTCCAATCCTTGCGGCGGCCGCGCGGATTGATGTCCATGCCCCGTTGCCACGGTCGGCCGTCTTCTTCTCACGACCTGCTCCTCCCGGTTGTTTCGGTCCGACCCTCCCCTGCCGTTCCGGCCCGGCCCGACCCTCGGACCTTCCCGGCCCGGGCCATGCCAGCCCCGCTCGCCTCGCCCGGCTCGACGCCCCACCCCGCCCTGCCCGCCCTCCCGCGCCGGCCGGCCACCGCGCCCGGCCGGCGCCGCCTCGTTCCCCCACCGAGAAGAAGAGGAGTTCGCGATGTCCGCCGACGAAATCGCGTTGTCCCGCATCCAAAACCTCAAGGCCCGGTTGACCGAGCGGGACCGCCTGATCCTGCGCACCCTGGCCACCCATCGCCTGCTGACCACCCACCAGATCGCCGAACTCGCCTTCGACAGCCCGGTCACCGCCCGCCACCGCATGCAGGACCTGGAGGCCATGCAGGCCGTCGACCGCTTCCGACCCCGCGCGGACCGCGGCTCCCACCCCTCGCACTTCGTCCTGTCCCCGGCCGGCGCCGCGGTGGTGGCCGTCGACGCGGACCAGGAGACGAAGCCGGCGATCCGCCGCGCCCGCCGCGACCGCGAACTCGGCCTCAAATCCCCCCACCGCCTGCGCCACCTCCTCGGCGTCAACGGCTTCCACACCGCCCTGGAAGCCCACACCCGCACCCACCCCGACACCGCCGTCAAACTCTGGCGCAGCGAACGCGAACTGCCCCAGATCGGCACCTACTCCCACCGCCCACGCCCCGACGCCGTCCTGACCTGGCAGGAGGGAACCGCCCAATCCACCCTCGCCCTCGAATACGACACCGGCACCGAACGCCTGGCCCGCCTCACCGAAAAGGTCGACCGCTACGCCACCCTCTTCACCCGCGCCCGGCACGGCGTCGACGGCTACGAATTCGACGACCTGTTCCACCCCCACGACCCCAACGACCCCCTCAGACCCCGAGAGCCCCGCGACCCGCACAACCCCGTCGTGCTGTTCGTCTTCACCACCACCCGCCGCGCGACCGAGGCCCGCACCGCGCTGCGCCGCACCCCGACCACCGCCCCGGTCGCCACGGGCGTGTGGACACCGGGCACCTCCCCGGCCGAAGCCCTGTGGCTACCCCTGAACGCACAACCGCCCCGCGTGCGCCTGGCCCGGCTGGTCGCGGCCGCGTCCATGTCGGCCGCACCCAGGCGAATGCGGTCCGCCGCCCCACCGGCGGCAAACGCCTGGTCGCGGGACGACGGGGCCGAACCCTGGTAGATCCGCGCCCGCA
This sequence comes from Embleya sp. NPDC025285, assembly GCF_055558835.1. NCBI lineage: Bacteria > Bacillati > Actinomycetota > Actinomycetes > Kitasatosporales > Streptomycetaceae > Embleya > Embleya sp. NPDC025285. The sequence goes on along the minus strand of NZ_JBVHLU010000136.1, from coordinate 14,982 downwards.
CCATCACACGGACGCGCACCGCACCGGCGTACCGCACCGTGCGAAGGCGTACGCATTGCATCGATGGACCGCACCTCTTCGCGTCGCGTCGCACGTTCGCGTGGTGCGGTGCGGCGCACACGAGCGGGCTCGGGCCCGTGCGGTGCCGCCCGTGCCGTCCACAACGGCCTGCTCATCCGCGTCACCCACCTCGGCCGCGGTGAGCGGCGTGGTGCCGAGCACCGGGCCGGCGTGGCTGGTGTAGGGGGCCAGGCACGGGTAGACGTCGGCGCCGACTTCACTTGTCCCACGGCGTGACGTAGTCGTCCGTGAAGGTAATTCCGAGGAGGGTGGGGGTTCGCCATGCATGGAGCATCAGGGCCCGCAGATGCAACGGTGTGCCCTCGATTAGGTTCCCCAACCGAGCGGATTCGGTCAGCAGCTTGAGGAAGAGATGGTCCAGGCCGCAGGTGTGCCCCAGTCCGTCGGGAGCGCCGCAGGTGACCAGGAGGATCTCGTTCTCCGGTCTGTCCTTGCTGGCGACGAGGCGCCGGAACGCCCCCACCACCTCGTCCCCGTGGATCGCGGCCGACGTCGTGGTCACTACGGTGATGCGGCGGGGGTGTCCGCCCCGATCGACGCGGACGAGCAACGGCCCCACCTGAGGGTGGAAGCCAGCCGACCCGAGGTTCATCGGAAGTCCGGCAGATTGGTCCAAAGTGTCCAAAGCGCATCCGAGATCACGCGTCAGCGTCTCTGTGACCGCGCTGAACACGGCTTTGTCGTCGCGCGGCAGACCAGCGTTACCGGCCAGGGTCAGCATCACAAGATTGCCGATCAGGTGGGCGTACACGTCGGCGCGTGCGGCCAGATGGGCCTCCAGACGTCGTCCGAATGCGCGTACCCGCGCGAGGTCTTCGCGCACCCGTCCCAACGTCAATTCCGTCAGCTCCAGGGCCCACGTTCGACCCGAGGCCCCGACGAGGAGACGGTCGGGGGGATCGCCCCCAGGAGCCACAGCGAAAGGCGCGTCTACGCTCGCCCGCATCGTGAGCGCCAAGAGGAACGAGTAGAGCTGGGAATCCTCCCTGCCCTCCTTGCTCAGCTTCCGCAAGTGCGTGATTGGAACGTCCAGCGGAACGCCGCCACCCATGAACCTGCGCCCGTCGCCGTCCATCATCTCCAAGGCCATGACCACGCCCCGACAATCCTCCGAACCATCGCCGGCGGCAATCGGATATCGCGGCTCCCGCTGGTGGCTATGACGGTCTGCAGCGGCTGATCGGTCTCAACTCCCCGGCACGACCGCGAACCCGTCATGCTGGGAACTGCAGTGTGCGTTGGCCCCGCAACTCCCTCACATCAGTACGGCGTCCCAAGGATTCCACTCTTTGCGATCTCCGAACCAGCCGTTCACGATGCTGGCCGCGACCTTGGGGCTATAGATGCCCAAGCCCCAGTGGACCGCCGGGCCTCCGCCCTTCGGGCCCTCGACGTTCTCGAAGTAGCGGGCGATCGGCCGCAATGCCACGTCTTCCCACGCCATGCGGCGCAGCAGTACGGCCATCAGCACCATCAGTGGTGATCCGCTGGCATCGTGCCGGTTGAGGTTGGTCTTGACGCAACCTTCGGATGGCAGGCCCAGCAGCTGCTGAATCCGTGGCCACGACTCGTCAGGCGTACGGGGAGGTCCGATCCACGGCATCTTGAACGCCCACCAGGTGGCCAGGTCTGCCACGCACACCACGTCCAAGAGGTCGCGCGGGTGCCCGGCATCCCGCATACCTTCGGATAGCTTTCGTTCGATGTTGCCGATCGGATCGGACCCCTCGCCTTTCCAACTGTGGCTGTGGGCGAGCACTCCGTAGATCGGTGCGCCGAACAACTCTCGGTACGGATCTCCTTCCCGGGGCTCCGTGAGGCGTCGCACGAACGCGGCGGTTTTCGCGGCCTCCTCCAAGTCTTTGGCCTTGAGGGTGTTCTTGCACTCGAACCCGGCGACCACGCCGTCGGCTAGGTAGACGTGTTTCTCCTGCTCCAGAAGGAACTTGGGGTATGAGGGGGAGAGGACCAGCACGTCAATCTGCGGGCTTAGCTCTGGTCTGACCCTTCTTCCATGTTCGCCGACCCGGCCTGAGCTGAGGATCCTTCCTTTGGTCACCACGTGGTAGCCGACGGGCAGCCACGGCTCCAATACCAGCCTGGCCCAGTTCGCTTCGCCCTCGTCACCTGCGGTTCCGGGGTCCTGCCGCGTGCGACGGCGGATGCGCGCGTACTCGCTGGCAACCGAGTCTGCGAGCTGGCCGAAGAATTCGTGCAGCTCGTGGACACTTTCTATTGGATCCTCGTCCCGTTCCTGTGCTTCCGCCATGCTGGCGATCTTGCCGCAGTGGATACGGGCCACGGACAGTTTCGCCGTATCCGAGTGCGGCATGGCATCAAGACTGCAGTCGGCGTGTATGAACCCCAACCCGTAACAGCCGGCAACCCGACTCAAGAACGACCACGTCGTCTCACCTCGACCGGAGCGACCCGAAAACACCCCCACCGGGGCCCATGTGGGATCACGCTCCGCGAACCCCCCAAGCAGACCGCGCTGTCGTCAGCGCGACGGCTTCCTTCCGGGCGGCCGTTTTTTCTTCTTCCCGGCCCAGGAAGTAAAGGGTCGAGGCCAGGCCATGTAGCGACTGGACAAGGCGGGGTTGGTGCGTGGCGGGGTTGTGGTAGGCGAGCTCGCGGCGGATGCCGACGGCCTCGGTGAAGGCGGTCTCCGCCTCTTCGTGCCGACCCGTTTTCGCCAGGATGATGCCCAGGTGGTGCAGCGTGTCCGCGAGGTCGGGCTGGTACGTTGCCGGGTCGTGGTGGGCGAGCTCGCGGCGGATGCCGACGGCCTCGGTGAACGCGGACACCGCGGTCTCGTGGGGATGCTCGTTGCTCAGGCTGGTGCCCAGGGCGTGGAGCGAGTCGGCGAGGTTGGGTCGGTGCGTCGCTGGGTCCTGGTGGGCGAGGTCGCGGCGGAGGGCGATGAGCCCGATGAGCCCGGGAACCTCCGACTCGCCGATACCCGCTGTCCCGGTCGGCGTCGCTGGCTGGGACCGGGACAGGTCGTTGCGGAGTTCGGCGATCCGAGCGTGGGCGCTGGCGAGTTCGCCGCGCAGGGTCTGCCATTGAGTGCCGAGGGTGGTCAGGATCGTGAGGGCTTCGCCCACCGACAACACGGTGTCGGGGCCCAGGCCCGTCCCGCGCAGCGCCGCCTCGGCGTCGGCGGGGTCGAGCCGACAGGCGCCCACCAGCGCCCCGGCGGTGAGGTGGTTCGTCTCCCGGGGCGGGGGTGCGTCGCGTTCGGCGCGCCACAGGTCGTGGAACCGCAACACGACCTCGTCCGGGTCGGGGCGGTGCACCGACACACTGGCGAAGTGCCGCACGATCGATTCCATCCGCAGCCAGTCGGGGACCTTCCTCCCGTGCAACAGGGCGGCCAGCGTCTCGTGGCTGACCGGGGACGGCAGATCCGTGCGCCGGTTGATCGCGGTCGCCGTGAGCCGGGTTCCGAGCCGCCCGGCATCGGTGTAGAGATCATGCAGCGCGATCACCAAATCCCGCCGCGCGCCCGCTGGCAACCGTTGTTCGTCCGGCATTCCGATCGCCATCCACGCCTCCGCCATTGCGTACGCCAACTTTCGCCAAGTCTCGTACGCCGCACGCTCCTCGCGCAGGCGGAACGACGACCCGCCCCCGACAGACCTCGTGCGGAACACGTGCCCTTCCCGTCCGACCCCGTGTGCCCGCACGACCCGCACACCCCCGACGCGCCCACGCTGGAACCAGGCGGCACCTTGCACCGCCGGCCCACCCACCGCGCATCCTCGGGAGACAGCCATGACCACCACCGCCCCCGGCAACCCCGACAACTCCATTGCCCCACCCGCCGCGATCACCGTACGGGACCGCCTAGTTCGTGTCGGCCGAGTTCTCACCGCGAGTGCGGTGCGGGGTCTGGCCACCGGCGCTGGCACCGCAGCTGGTGCGTGGGTCGTGTGGTGGATCACCCATCGCTGACCCGTCGCAACGCTCGGCGCCGTCGCGGAAGCTGCGGTTGGTTTCCGCTGTTGTTCGTGCTGGTCGCGGGCGGCACCGGCGTTGTGCCGACCGGCGCCAGCCGTTTCCGGCCCGGCGGCCTCGGGGAATGGGTCGACCGGCGCGGCGGAACCCGGTGACGGGGAGACGCCGGACCTGTTCGACCGGCAGATCGAGATCATCGCCGATCGGATCCGGCGCGACGACGCGGGATGACCCAGGGCCACCGGCGATCCCCTCCACCGGTGATCCGCGCGACGAACGAGCGGCTGCGACCGCGCGTTGCCGCGATCTGAACCGCCCCCGTCGCCGTCGTGGGGCGGACTCCGACGGAGGGCGCCCACCCCGCCCCTCGGGGAGCCAGGCATGACAAATGGCTTGGTGGACTGCTTACCCACCACCCACCATGCTCATATGAAGACTGAAATTCGGGCCCACGCAGCGCCGTTGGACCCGGAAAAACAGGAACAGATCTGGAAGCCGGTCGCCGACCGGCACGGCATCTCGACCCTCGGCTGCAAGTACCTGTACACGACAGGCGTACTGCGCGAGTACATGTCCTCGTCCGGCCTGCTCCTCACCAAAAACCTGCATCTCGGCGCCGCGTTCTGTGCGCTGGCCGCGGCCGAGACTGTGGGGCGCTGTGTTCCGCCGACTGCCCAACTCGCGGCGGACGTGGAATCGGGCGTCTTCAAGGGAGGGGCCCCCACGCGGCGGCTCTGCCAAGGGTTGGACTACCTGAAGGCACGCGACGAGGCCGGGAACGCACCGGAACGTGAAGAGCTGGTCGAGCTGCGGAACTTCCTCGCGCACGGCGCCCTTTCCGCAACCTCGGCTCGGTTGTCCGAGGAGACGACGATCTACCTGCTCCGCCGCTTGGCCCTCGCGGCCGACGCGATCTGGAGCGACCCGCACGTCCGGGACTCGTTCCGGGAAGTCGACATCACACCGCTGAAAACCGAAGGCGTGTACGTCTACGTCGACAAGATGCTGATCCACGTCGACGACGGGAAGACGCCGGGCCAGGACGTCGACAACGAAGAGGCGTGGCGCTTCACCAACCTCCCGACAGGCTCTCCCGGGGTTACCGGGACAGCGTGACGGCTCTCCGCACGCTTCGAGACGCCGGGAGCGGCTCCGACCGCGCGTTGCCGCAGTCGGAGCCGCTTCTCGTCATCCTCCGCGGGGCACAGTCCGCACAGCACGCCACGAGGCGAGGTGTGCGGACCCTGCGAAGGGCACCCGCCCACCGTCGCACCAACTCGACCCTCGGCGCGGGCGGTTCACCCGATTGAGACGAACGCGGCCCCGCTGAAACGGGTGAACTGGCCAGCCGGTCCCGGACTCAACACCGAGCCACCCGCTCGACCGGGGTGCGTGCGTGTCCTCCGATCGGGATCACCACGCACTCGGCCGACGTGACCCCCGGCCCATCCGGCCGGCCTGTTCTCATGTCCATCGCATGTCGAGTGCGGAGAGGGCGTCGAGCCGCTCGGGCGGGTATGTGGCTCGCCGCTGTCGCGCGTTGGCGAGGGCGACCCCGAGCTTGACCTGGTGCGCCTCGCCGTCGTGTTCGACAGCTTCGACGTGCTTGCGCGGCACCGTCAGATGCCCCTCGCGCTCCCGGAACGCCGCGGCTGCGGCGAGGGTGAGCGTCCACCGGTCCGCCCGCGCCGCCGACGCCACCGCAGCTGGCTGCGCGTCCTGCCCGGTGACGTCGACACCGACCTCGGCCAACGCCGCCCGCTGCGCCGGCGTCAGACTCCCCGCGCCGCGCCGTTGCCGCTGGAGCCAGGCTCCGACGTCCTCGCCGCCGACGGTGTGTCCGAGCACCAGGTCGTCGATGCGGCCGCCAGCCTCGACGTGCAGGCGCACCGCGGCGAGCATGCGCTGCCAGTCCAACGACCACCGCTCGGCGGGGTCGTCGCGTCCGGCGGGGTTCCAGTCGGGGTCGATCGCCGCCAGGCGTGCCCAGCGTTCGCGCCACCGGTCGGGGTTCCTGCGTGTCTCCAGCGGTCGTCGGCAGTTGGCGAGGAATTGGCCGACGGGGTAGCCGTTGATCGCGGCGGGTTTGGGCGCCGCCAGGTGGCCGTGGACGGCGAAGTACGCGCGGCTTATGGCGAGTCCGTCCTCGAAGGCGGTGTCGTCGGTGTTCCACACCATCCCCAGCCGCTCGAGCAGCTCGATCCGGTGCGGGGTGATCGAGCCAGCCGCCCGGGCCCGTCGCTGGTCTCCGATCCATTGCCCGATCGGGTAGGACGTCCCGGTCTGGGTGTCGTAGTCGATGCTCTCCAGCGGCACGCGCAGGTGGCCGTGGGTGGCGTGCCAGCGTTTTGCGGCGTGGTAGCCGCGGCGCCAGTCCCGCCGTTCCGGGTTGATCACGCGCAGGTTGATGAAGTCGCGCAGGAGCGTGGGGTCGCGGTCGGTCATGAACCGGACGAGGAACCGCTCCTCGACGCCAGCGTCGTCCCGGTCGCCGTCACCGGGCTCGACGCCCCCTTGGTCCTCGATGTGCTCGCCGTCGTCGGCGGTCTGGCGGTCGGTGTCGTCGATGTCGATCGCCCGCGCCCAGGTTTTGGGTCCGCTGGGGGCGGGGGTGGCGAGCATGTCCAGGACGCGTGCGTCGTGCGCGGCCAGGGCGTGCAGGGTCCGCACCAGCGGGTGGTAGCTGTCGGACACGAGCATGTCGTCCGGTCGTTCCCCGGGCGCGAGGAACACGGGGACGATGATGGTCGCGGTGCGTCCCTCGCCCGGATTCTGGCGCAGGGCACGACCGATGGCCTGGACGATCTCCACGATGCTGAACTTGGGGTCCATGAAGGCCACCGCCGAGGCGCGCAGGTCCACGCCCTCGGCCAGGACACGCACGTTGCTCAGCACCGCGCGCCGGGCGACGGTGCCGTGGGGGTCGGCACGTTCGACAAAGCGGGTCAGGACGTCGCGCCGGTGTTCGGTGGGGTGTTCGCCGCTCAACCAATCCGCCCACACCATCTCGGGGTGACGCCCCGGGTCGTCCCGGTGCAGGCGCGCGGCGACATCGGGCAGGCTCGCGGCGCAGGCCTGGGCCTCCAGGGTGCGGGAGTGGTAGGCGATGACGGTGTCCAGGTCGTCGTCGGCTGCGGCGCGCAGGAGCGCGGTCTGCAGCGCGACCAGGCGCGCGGCGCGGTACTGCTCGACCTCTTCGAGGCGGCGCCGGCCGAGGCCCCGGTTGAGGTCGCTGCCGGTGGCCGCCGCGAGTTCCTGGACCTCCGGGTCGGTGATCTCGACGACGACTACTCTCGGCCGCGCGATCAGGCCCATGCGAGCCCCTGCGGCGAGTTCGAGGCGGTGGACGACGGGGCCGTAGATCGCCTCGTCGTCCATGGACGCGACCGTGCGGGCCAGCAGGGCCGAGTGCACGGGCCGGCCGCCCCGGACGCGGACCGGCCGATCGTCCTCGCCCTCGTCGTCCCACTCCAAGTCCGGAGTGTCACCGCTGGCATCGTCCCGGCTGGCGGCGAGGTCGGGGTCCTCCCACACGTCGTCCTGGGCCAGGGCGGGGGGCAGTTCGGGGTCGGTATCCGAGGTGGTGGCTTCGCTGTAGGCGCTGTTCTCGGGCGGCTCCCAGACCCGGGGTGTGGCGGTGAGGTAGAGCCGGCGCGCGGCGGGGAGTCGGGTGTTGTCGTGGACCGCGGCCCATTCCTTCCCGAGCGATCCACTGGTTCGGTGGGCTTCATCGACGATCACGAGGTCGAACCCGGCCAAGGTGAGGCCGTAGGCGCCCTGATGGGCGGTCAGGACGGCGCCCAGCGATTGATAGGTGGCGTACACCGTCAAAGGCCCCGAGACGGCCCCCCACAGGGCCAATCGGGGCGCGCTGGTGGTGCACCGCACCCCGGCCTCGTTCAGGGTGCGATCGCCGGTCAGAGAGCACACGGCGATTTGGGTCCCGCCGGTGCGTCCGGCGTTTCGCCAGGCGGTGACGGTCTGGGTCAGCAGGTCGAGGGTGGGGACCAGGACGAGCACGCGCCCTCGGGGCGCGAGCGCTGCGGCGACCGCTGCGGCGATCCTTGTCTTGCCGGTGCCGCAGGCCATCACCGCTGTGGCCCGGGCCCCGCCGTGCGGCCCGCCCGGGATCAGGTCGGTGTCGGGGTTCTCCAGGGCGCGGACGATGGCGTCGACGGCCTCGCGCTGGTGCGGGCGCAGGGTTGATACGGGCTGGCGGGCTGGGTGTAGTGCGGCCTGGGGCGGGAAAAGTGGCAAGGAATGCTGCACGGTTTCTCTCTTCGTATCGCCGACTCCAACAGGCGCTTCCGCGCTATGACGTTTGCCCGGCCGGCGCTCACCTACGTGCCCGCACGCCCGAGTCGATGGGGTGGCTACGCCTGGTTAGTCGGTGAGTTCGAGGACGACGCGCAGTGCCGCGGACACGCGGGTCATCACGGCGGGGTCGGCGGTCCCCAGGAACGTACCCGAGCGGATGCGCTTGTCGGTGAGGGCGACCAGGTCGACGGCGACGGCCGCGCCCGCCACGGGTTCGCCGATGGGTACCGTGACGACGGTGTCCGGTGCGCCGCCGGTCCGGTCGATCATCATGCACACGAGCGTCCCGGGCAGGGCGCGGATGGCGGCGTCGGATTCGACGATCAGGACTGCCCGCACCTTGGTGGCCAGGGGGACTTCCCAGATCTGGCCGCGTGCGAGGTTCACGCGATGTCCTCGCCGAACACATCCGCGAGTTCCTCGACGTCGTCGCCGTGGCGGCCGCGCCAGGCCTCGATCGCCTCGCCCGCCTCACGCAAGGCCTCGGCGCGCAGCGCACGCTCGACATAGGCGGACAGGTTCCCGGCAGACGCGGCCTTGGCGGTGGCCAGCAGGTCCGCGGGAAGCGTCACCGTGACCCGTTCCTTAATCGTCATACTTCGAATCATACGCGAAGTATGATTCGAGAGCCGTAACCTGATGTCGGCCTCGGCTTGGAGCACCATCCGTTCGGGGGGTCTGGCGTGCGCCGCTGCGGCTGTGGAGAAGATTCCGCCATGGCAGGCATAGGTCCCGGTTTCGACGATCCCGAGAACGACGACTACGACCCAGCCTGGAGCACCCAGGACACCCCGTTCCGGCGATGGCTGGTCGACGGGCTCGCCGCGGCCAGCCCTGCGGAGGCAGTCTCCTGCTTCGTTCCGGCCAAACCGCTACTGCGGCCTGAGCCGCGAGAGCGCGGAGCTGCTCGCGTTCCTCACCGACACCACCGTCGAGATGGTGCGGGCCGCGCACAAGGCCGACCTCGAGGACTGGGCGCGCGAGCAGGAGCTGCGGGACCACCCGGCCTCGCCGTCCTGGACGCGGACCTGGACCGCATCCGACACCGGTCCTGACCCGATCCCGGCGGTACGGCGACGAGGACCAGGCGCACGAGCCCGGTGTTCGTTGCGTTCCGGGCGGGTGGGTCGCCGGTGCCGTGTCGGCGACCCGACCGCCGTCGTTGGTACGGGCATGACTCTGTCGCACCTGCCGCCCACGCCCGCCCCCACCCGGGATCCGGAGGACGCGCCGACGGCCGGGGAGCGGGCAGTGTTGGAGGCGGCGCGGGCCGTTGGGAAGCGGGCCGCCGGGTGGTTGCGGGGTTTGGCGGCCGGAGCGGATGCGTGGACAGACCAATCCCCTGTTCGATCTCGCCGACGCGGTCCGCCCGGCGCTGGCCGGTCTCGACCCCGCCGACGGCGACGTCCGGGGACCCGACGGTGTGTGGAGCCAGGGTGCCTACGGGGTGCCGGCGAAGGTGCGCCGCGGCCTGGACGCCGGCCCCGCGATCCTTCACGGACCGTTCGGCGGAAACCGACTTACCCCGGCCCGCAACGCGGCGGTCGTGACCGTGGCGGCCCGCGCGCGGCCATGGCGCCGGACGCCCTCGCCTGGGGCGAGTACGAGCGGGACCTGCCCGTGCTGCTCGACCACACCACCCAACAAGGCCTTGGTAATCCTCTCGGCGTGACCGTGGGGAGCGTGACGTACGGGCTCGGGGAGGTTCGGTGAGCGAATCCCCATGCTGCCATGAGTGATGGAACTTGAAAGTTAGTTCGGTTGCTTTCGTATGGTGGGTACGGTGAATCTTTGTTCCCTGTTGATTCACCGTGTTCCAGTCTGTTCCAGCGCGTTTCCGAGCGTTCCCCAATGTTTTCGCGCGCTCCCCAAGGTTCCCGTGTGTTCAATCTTGGGTGTGAGGCGCAGATTTTTCCCCTGGAATCGCCTCGGAGCTTGCAGTTTGGTGTTGACGTGATGCATGCTCTTCGTGTCCGTCGAGAACTGTCTCGGCGAGTGGACGACTATGGAGAAGCCATGCAGCAGCAGGCTAGGTTGCCTGATGGTTTGTTGGTAGTGACCAGGCCTGGATAGTTCCAAGGCAGTCCGGTTGCATCGTACGCGGGAGATCATGTGGCTTCGATTCGGGAGGTGTTTGGGCGTGAACGGGACCTTGGTTGCAAGCGAGGATGCATCCATCTCTGCCGAGTCGGGTGAGCGGTTATCGCATGGTGAGTGGAGTGCCCGCGGTTACGAGCAGCGGGCGTGCGCTCTTGTCGCGCATGGCTTTCGGTGCCAACGGCGACCGACATAGCCGAACCGTCGCCCCGCGTCGACGCGGGGCTTGTGGGCTCGACGGCCCACTGCGTCACTGGTTGGCGTTGGAAGGCTCTTGGGACATGGAACGACGTGCACTGCCTTGCCGTGCCTGGTCGGACTCAACGGCAAGCGGGGTCGTGGCGTTCCGTGTCGAGCAGCCGGTCGCTGGGGCGATGCATGTGAGTTTGGCCAGGCAAGTGCATCGGACCTTGGGTTGGTAGGCGACGACTCCAGGAGAGCCGCAGATTTGGCATGAGGCGGGCTCGACCGGCGGTTGGCAGGCGGGCATGGGCTGCGGACATGTCTGTCGCGGTGCCACAACCGGGGTGGTCGGTCATGTTGGCTGCGGCGGTGCCATGACGCGGTCAGCGCGTTTGGCATGGGTTTGTGCAGCATTTAGAATGCTGTCTGACCTGCATGTTTGCTCACTCGGGCGCGCCTGCTGTCAGTCGGATGCGACACACTGGTCCAAGCGTGACTCGCGATGATTTGGCACAAGATGAAATGATTGATTGAGACTTCCCGCCGGGCTTGTTCGCTGAAGCGAGCTGGCGGGTGTGGTGCTCCCGAGGGCCTTGTCTTCTGATCGGGGCGGGCGTCGGGTGAACTGAAGGGGCCTTCTGTTAGTGGCGGAAGGCCCCTTCGTCGTGCGTGCGCCAGGTGCAGGTCTTGCCCGACGTCGAGCAGCATGGCTGCTGTGGGTTGGCCTCGCAGGTCGAGGCTCGCTGCCTGGCCTCCCTGCCCCCTATGGGCGCTGTGGCTGCGTGCCTGGACCTGCCGGTCGGTGGAGTGAGCCGCCGATCGACGGCCGCGTCTGTCTCGCCCCTTCTATATAGGTGCTGGCCTACATAGGGCTGCCAGGCTGTCCGACAGGATTGCTATGCGATCCGATGTCAAGATAACAGTCCAATCATCGAAAACATGCGGTCTGCAACGCAATTGAATTATATGTGTATTTTCCCAGATTTGCCCGCATTCGAGATTTCGTAAATTCGAACTGCGGCTGCGTTATGGAAGTTCTTCGCCCTGTTGACCTTCGGTTTCTCTTTCGCTGCCATCTTTTATTCAAGGCGCCGGATGATTATCTTGGGAAGCTTGATGAATCTCGTTCTATTCTCAATTCATGCTCCCGGCGGTTCAAATTCCTAAACAGTCCGGCGCGATGCTCTCCGAATCAACCATATGTATGGTTGTTAATTTCGTGAGCGCTCCCCCGATCGTCCCCCTGGTGCCCTCGTGTGATCGCCTTGCGCGACGGTCGTATTTCGTGTCATCGTCGTGGGGCCTGCATCCGCCGACTTGGCGCTTGTGGGCGTCGCGCTATCGCGCGGAAAAAGTCCCGCCCCGATCAGGGCATTACCTTCGCGCACGTCAACCCTCCGGTCCGGTCGAGCCACTACTCGGCCGGTAACCGGGATACCGGCGTACGTGGGGAACGGAATTGATCATGAAACCCAATCCTCCGCTCCCGAGGGAGGTGCGCGAGGCTCGCCTCGCGCTCGCCCGGGACCTGAAGCGGCCCTACCGCCTAGACGGCGAACCGACGTTCCGCGAGCTGGTCAACCGCTCGAAGATGGCCGACCGCTCCGGCACCGGCCACCGGTTGTCGATCGCCACGATCTCGCGAGTCCTGGACGGCACGGCGGAGGCCTCCTGGCCGTTCACCGAGTCGTTCCTGAAGGCGTGCGGCGTCGACCCGCACACCATCGCGGTGGTGTGGAAGCCGCGTTGGGTGGCGATGCGCGACGCGCTCGACCCCCTCGGCGACGGACCGGGACCGACCCCGGCTATGCCGGGCAACGCCTGCCCGGAGTGCGGGCACGCGCTGCCCGACCCCGGTCGGCGGCTTCGCCTCCCGAGCGACGACCTCGAACCACCCGGCGAGGACGGCCAGCCCGACGTGGTCCACCTCTTCGGCGGCGAGGCCCCCGACGACGTCCGCCGCGCCGACAACGGTCAGCTGCGCCGCGCACGCCGTGTGGTCCGCCGCAAGCCGCATCCGGTTGCTGCGCCGCCGACGAGGGCAGCGCGGTGACCATCGAGAAGTACATGCTGCTGCTGACCGGCCTGTTCGCCTCGCTGTTCGTCGGCCAGACGTCCGGCGTCGTCAGGCACGCGCTCGGGACCTCCGGCTCCGAGGCCGTCGGCAGCGCGGCGATCGCCGTCGTCGCGGTCATGGGCCTCTACGTCACCGTGGTGGGCGTGTTCATGGGCGGCACGGCGACGAACAAGAAGCTGATGCTGGTCCTGATCGGCGTGTTCGCCTCGCTGTTCCTCGGCGAGATGTCCGGCGTCGCCACGTACCTGCTCGGGTTCTCCGCAGCCGCGGCCGTGGGCATCAGCGCGATCGCCTTCGTCCTGATCATGGGCCTCTACGTCGGCATCGTGGGCGTGTTCAAGTAGCCCTGACCCCGAGCAAGACCTCCCGCACATTCAAGGAACAGCGCACCCACGAGCCCGCCGGGACACCCGTCTCGGCGGGCTTCGTTACGTCCAGCGATCCCCGAGGCCTCCCCTGCTCCGGATCGAGACTGCCTCGGAAGGCCTGACCCGACTCGCGCACACGGACGCGACCTCGCGCCAACGCAGATACTCCTGCCGCCGGGCACGACGATCTCGTCGTGCCCGACGACGCGCAGGCGCCTGGGCACGGCGCGCACCTCCACGTGCCCCAAGATCGCCCTGACGATGCGCGCCGCGCTGGGCCGCGTTCTCATGGGCCACCACGGCGAACCGACACGTGCCTGGCGAGGGCGAGTTCGTCGTGAACGACGACACGGTGAACACGATCGAGCTTGTCGAGTTCCACATCGTGGCCCCTCGTGCTCGTCGAAACCCCGTGACTCGGCGTCCTACGTCACGAGGTGCCGATGCGCGGGCAGCCTCGACGAGGTGAGCAAGATCGTCGTGAACAGCGTCAAGGTGACCAAGATCGTTGGGGACATGCTCATCTTGTCGTTCGGCTTCGTCTGCGTCTTCTCGGCGGGGAGCACGTCGTCCTTCCCCCCGGAGCACCTTCTACGACCGCGACGTGACGTCCTGGTCCTACCGCTTGTCGGGATGAAGTACGTCAAGCAGATGACGTTGTCGGCCTGGTCGTCGGGCAAGCCCCCCGCGCGGGCCGATCCGGCCCTGGCCTGCCGAACTCGGTTGGTACAGCCCGGTATCACGGGCCGATCGTGGACGGTCATCGAAGCTGATCTGGATCGAGCTGGTCTAGTCCTCGGTCTTGGTCTGGTCTTGAAGGGCGTGTACCCGCGCTCACCCTCGACGGGGAGCGCAGCGAGGGCATCACCGAGATGGTGACCAAGCCGCCGGACTCGTTCCCGTCGACCTTGCCGGTCATCTTGCCGATCGGCCGGGATGCTGTGCTCGCAGAACCTGATGCTCACCGGTCGTCCGAAACAACTCGGGGCCGCACCAGCCGGTGCACCGCGCCCGGTGGTTGCTGCGGGTCGTTCGCGAAGCGCGCTGCGCCGCGGGGCAGGACCAGCACACGGCCGCGCGGCGCGAGGGCTGCGGCCGCGACGGCGGCGATGCGGGTCTTGCCGGTGCCGCAGGCCATCACAGTAAGTGGACCTGGCCCCGCCGTGCGGCGCGGGGCCGTGTCCGCGTCGGGGTTCTCCAGGGTGCGGACGATGGCGTCCACGGCCTCGCGCTGATGCGCAGCGGGCGACGCCGGCGGCGCGCGGGATGTTGTGAGGTCTCGGGCGGGAAAAGTGGCAAGGAATTCTGCACGATCTCTCTCTTCGCGTCGCAGGGCTCCCGGACGTGGTCGAGTTGTTGTTTCGGTGCCGTTCCGGTGCGCCGGGCATTAAACGGGCGCCGTGCTATACGACGGATCATACCCTCGCTACAATTCATGATGCAGACTCTTTCTTGGACCTGAGGTACGGTGGTTCCCAGACAACTCGATGTGGCCGATGGCAAGCCCTCTTCACGTCGTCGGTGGAATTGCCTTCCACATGTCGAGAGAGGACAGATCCGGCGGCAGGCATGATGAAGCAGAAGGCCGTACGATCCGGCTAGACACCCGGGTGAAACTAACTCCCCTATACAGTCCCCAGATTCCTCACAACACGCAACCCTTGCCCACTGCTGGCGGTTGTGAAGCCCCGAAATGCGGGACTGTGGAATTTATGCGTGAGGCGCTTCCCACCACCGACGCGGTGCGTCGGTGGCAATCGCGTAGCGATTGGTGGTGGGTGTTTTCGACGGAGTCGAAGTCACCCACCACTTCTTGCGACCCGTAGGGTCGCGCGTCGTGTCTGCGGAGCAGACAGACCGGAAGAGCATCGTGGAGGGGAGGAGGGTGGGGGCCCCACT
>NZ_JBVHLU010000135.1:0-23940 GCF_055558835.1 Embleya sp. NPDC025285 | reverse complement strand
GGCCCCAGGCGCGAGGGGCCGGGTGCCGCGGCGTCCGGCAAGGCATGTCCGGGCATCCGACGTCCGGGCGCCGGGGCGTCCACGTGCCACGCCGTGCGCTCAGCGGGTGAGCGAGGCGAGCAGCGCAAGCACCTTGGGCCGGCCCTCGGCCCGGGCGGCGGCGTCGGCGGCCCGGGTGCCGCCGAGCTCCAGCTCGGTTCCGTCTTGCCCGGATATCCGGTCGGTCGCGAGGGTGATCTCCGCGCTCGTGACGCCGGTTCCGCACCAGACGCGGGTCGGCGTACGGGAGACGAGCGCACGTCCGGACGCAACGGCCGTGAGGGTGACCACATAGCCGCGCGCGGACGTGCCGGCCGGAACAAAGGACGCTTCGGCGGCACCGCCGAGCGGATTCATCGACCGGAACAGGCCCATACCGTCCGGATTCCGGTACGTGCCACCCGGCTTCGGGTTCGCCGTGTCCAGGTCGACCACACCTTGCGGGTCTGCCAGGAAGGTGGCCCGCGCGCGCCACTGCCTGCCCAGGGCATCCACCGCCCGCGCGCCGACGGTGACTTGCTCACCGGGTGTCAGTCCGCCGATGCGAATGTGCACCGCCTGATCCACTTGGGCCACCGGCGCGTCCACCTCGATCACCGCCGGGCTGCCCCGCTCCGGCGTGCACCCGGCCACCCCGCTTCCGAGCACCGCGAGCATCGTGAGCCCGCACAGCCCTGCCCACAGCCGATTCCGCACGCCTCGCCTCCGTCCGACACCGAGCCCGGCCGACCTCCGGTGCGCGAACACCCACCCACCGCCCCACCGAAGCCGGTACGACACCGCACGGTGGGTTCGCCTCCGGGCGCCCGGCTTCTCCATATTCCGGAAGAAACCACACCCGTTGGCTGCCTGCTTCCGGCCGGTCGGGTCGACCGGGTCAGCCGGATCCGGCGGCGTGGGTGATCGGGTTGTCGAGGATGGCGTGGATGGTCGTGGTGGCCGCCCCCAGGAGGGGCGCTCGGCGGGCCAGCGCGGACGCGGTGAGGGCTTCGGGAGCCCAGGGGCGGATCGTCACGCGGGCGGCGAGTTCACGGCGCATCGCCGGCAGCAGCCACGTCCCCAGTTCGGCGGCGGCGCCGCCGAGCACGACCCCGGCCGGGTCGAGCAGGTTGATCGCACCGGCGAGGGCCGTGCCGAGGGCGCTGCCGGCCCGATCCAGCGCGGCCACCACCGGCGCGTGACCGTCCCTCGCGTACCGGGCCAGGGTCGCGATCGGGTCGTCGGTCGTGGGTGTGAGACCGGCCGCCGCGAACACGGCTGCCTCGCCCGCGTATTGCTCCAGGCAGCCGCGCGCGCCACACGCGCAGGCGGGGCCGTCCGGGTGCACCGGGACGTGGCCCAACTCGCCCGCGAAGCCGCGCGCGCCCCGGAACAGCCGTCCGTCGGCGACCACGGCCGCACCGATCCCGGCCTGGGCCGACACGTACACGAAGTCGGTCGTGGCGGGGTCGTGCCACAACTCGGCCAGCGCGCCCAGGTTGGCCTCGTTCTCCACGGTCAGCGGCAGCGCGCGCAGGCCCGCCGGGAGCAGCGCGCGCAGCGGTTCGACCACCGGTTCCGCGCGCCAACCCAGGTTCGGCGCGTGCTGCACCCGCCCCGGGGCCGCGCCGACCAGACCGGGCACGCTCAACACGAGTGCGGCCGGCCGCAGTTCGAGTGCGGCGGCGGTGCGGGCGGCCCGCGCGGCGACCCGGGCCAGCGCGGGCAGCGTCTCGGCGGCGGGGCGATCGCGGTTCGGTGCGGCGGCGTGCTCCCACGCGCGCACCTCGCCGCGCAGGTCGACCACGCACGCGCCGACATGGTCGACGCCGATCTCCAGGCCCAGTCCGGCCGGCCCCCGATCCCCCACCATCAGTGCCCGGCCGGGCCGTCCGGGACGCCCGTTCGGCGCACTGCCCAACTCGGTGACCAGGCCCGCGGCATGCAGTTCCTCGACCAGGCTGGACACCGCGGCGCGGGTCAGTCCGGTGCCGGCCGCGACGTCGGCGCGCGAGAGCGGACCCCGGGCGGCGACGTCGCGCAGCACCAGGGCGAGGTTCTGTCGCCGCATGCCCTGCTGCGACGCGGGGCGGTCGGTGGATCGGTGGGCGCGGGGCACTGGACTCTTCCCGATCAGGGCCGGCCGGGTGCGGCGTCGAACAGGGGCCCGGCGTTGCGCAGCGTATCCGCGATCCGCTCCATCGCCGCGTCGTCCCTGGGCAGCGGCTCCAGCAGCGGCCCGTCGGCGGTGCGCCACCGACGCGCGACGGCGTCGGCGGGTTCGCCGGTGAGCAGTCCGGCAGCCTGCGCGGCGGCGCCCAGCGCGACCGCTTCCTCGGCGACCGGTATCCGCACCGGGCGACCGGAGAGTCGGCGTACGGTGTCCCGCCAGGCACTGCCCCGAGCCCCGCCGCCGATCAGCAGCAACGGCACGTCGGAATCGTCGGATTCGCCGCCCGCGCGCAGCACCTCGTCCAGCGCGGTGAGCAGTGGGTAAACCGCGCCGTCGTAGGCGGCCTGGAGGAGTTGCCCGCCGGTGGTCTCGTGGCGCAGGCCGTGGATCAGGCCGGCGGCGTACGGCAGGTCGGGGGTGCGCTCGCCGTCGAGGAAGGGCAGGACCACGGTGTCGCCGCCGGGTTCGACCGCGTCGCGCTCGCGGCCGAGCAGCGCGGCGATCCGGTCGACGGCCACCGTGCAGTTGAGCGTGCAGGCCAGGGGCAGCCAGCCGCTCAGCGCGTCGGCGAAGCCGGCCACCGTGCCGGTGGGGTCGGCGGGCCGGCCGCGGGTGACCGCGTACACGGTGCCCGAGGTGCCCAGGCTGAGCACGGGCAGGCCTGCGGTGAGGCCCAGGCCGAGCGCGGCGGCCATGTTGTCGCCGGTACCGGCGGCCACGAGGGTGCCCGGTCGCAGCGGGGTTCCGGGCCGCGCGCTGCCGACCGGCACGCCCGGGTCGGCGACGGCGGGCAGGAACTCGACGGGCAGGCCGAGACGGTCGAGCAGTTCGGTGTCGTATCCGGTCGGGGTCCACCACCCCGTGCCGGACGCGTCGCCGCGGTCGGTGACGGCCGCGCCGGTGAGCCGCTCGGTGAGGAAGTCGTGCGGGAGCCGGACGGCGGCGACGCGCACGGCGGCTGCGGGTTCGTGTTCGGTGAGCCAGCGCCACTTGGCGGCGGTGAACGCGGCGGTGGGTACGCTGCCGGCGCGCGCGGCCCAGTCGGCCGCGCCGGATTCGGCCACCAGTGCGGCGGCCTGGGGCGCGGCGCGTACGTCGTTCCACAACATGGCGGGCCGGACCGGATCACCGGCGGCGTCGAGGGTGACCAGACCGTGCTGTTGGCCGGCGATCGACACGGCTCGCGCGTGTTCGGCCCAACCGGTAGCGGCGAGGGCGGCGGACAGCGCGTGCCACCACCGGAGGGGATCGCTCTCCCGGGCGTCGCCGGTGCTCACCCGGTGCGGGGCTCGGCCGCCGGCCAGGACCTCACCGGTGTCGACGTCCACGGCGAGGGCCTTGGTGGCCTGGGTGGAACTGTCCACGCCGATGACCACACGCTGTGCGCGCATGCCGCCTCCTGGTGTCGTGTCCGAGGCCGGATCGACCCGGGCGGCGCGGGCGCGGGTCGACGGGCGAGGGTTCCCTTCCGTACCGCGCCGATACTAGTTTGTTTTTCGCGTTTACTAATAGGGCTCGGCCACCATCCGCCACGATCCGGGAGCGGCACCCATGACGGACCCCTTCACCCCCGAAGATCCCTTCACCCCCGAGGATCCCTTCATCCCCACCCCCGACGACCGCTTCACCTTCGGCCTGTGGACCGTCGGCTGGCCCGGCCTCGACCCGTTCGGCGAGCCGACCCGACCCGCGCTCGACCCGGTCGAGACGGTCTCCCGGCTGGCCGAACTCGGCGCGTACGGCGTGACCTTCCACGACGACGACCTGATCCCGTTCGGCAGCTCCGACACCGCGCGCGAGATGCATCTCAAGCGCTTCCGGCAGGCCTTGGACGCGACCGGGATGAAGGTCCCGATGGCCACCACCAACCTGTTCACCCACCCGGTGTTCAAGGACGGGGCGTTCACCGCCAACGATCGCGACGTGCGGCGGTACGCGTTGCGCAAGACCCTGCGCAACATCGATCTCGCGGTCGAACTGGGTGCCGAGACGTATGTCGCGTGGGGCGGTCGGGAGGGCGCGGAGTCGGGTGCCGCGAAGGACGTGCGGACCGCGCTGGACCGGTTGAAGGAGGCGTTCGACCTGCTCGCGCGGTACGTGCTCGACCAGGGTTACCCGCTGCGCTTCGCGATCGAGCCCAAGCCGAACGAGCCGCGCGGCGACCTGCTGCTGCCCACCATCGGCCACGCCCTCGCGTTCATCGAACGGCTCGAACACCCCGACCTGTTCGGGGTGAATCCGGAGGTGGGCCACGAACAGATGGCCGGCCTGAACGTCGCGCACGGCGTCGCGCAGGCGCTGTGGGCGGGCAAGCTGTTCCACATCGATCTGAACGGACAGACCGGTATCAAGTACGACCAGGACCTGCGGTTCGGGGCGGGCGACGTGCGCGCCGCGTTCTGGCTGGTCGACCTGCTCGAATCGGCGGGCTACCGGGGGCCGCGCCACTTCGACTTCAAGCCGCCGCGCACCGAGGACGTCGACGGGGTGTGGGTGTCGGCCGCCGCCTGCATGCGCAACTACCTGGTGCTCAAGGCGAAGGCGGCGGCGTTCCGGGCGGATCCGGCGGTCCGCGACGCGCTCGCGGCGGCCCGGTCGGACCGGCTCGCGCAGCCGACGCTGGGCGCCGGCGAGTCCGCGGCCGATCTGCTCGCGGACCGCACGGCCTACGAGGACTTCGACGTCGAGGCGGCGGCCCGACGCGGCATGGCGTTCGAGCGACTGGACCAGTTGGCGATGGATCACCTGCTCGGGACCCGCTGAGCGAGCGCCCGACGCGCTGCCGGTGTCGACGCCTGGCCGACGCCGGTGCCGGGTGTCGGCCGGCCGGGTCGTCGGTGGCGTGGAACCGTGGCGCCGTGAGGTCCGCCGCTCAGTCGCACCGCAGCGCGGCGAGTTCGCGGCCGAAGCCGACCACCAGCCGGCCGCCCGGGGCCACCGCGAGGGCGTCCACCGACAACGGGAAGACCAGGCAGGGGCCGATCGGGCTGCGGGTGCTCAGGTCCCACACCCGTACCGTCCCGCGCTCCTCGGTCGCACCGCTCGCGCCGCCGACCACCGCGATCGGGCGGCCGTCGAGCAGCCCGGTCGCCACGGCCGACACGTACTCGGCCAGGGGTTCGCCGATCGGCTCGCGGGTGGTCAGGTCCCACAGCCGCGCCGCGTCCCAACCGCCGGTGACGGCGACCGGGCGGCCTCGGACCACGGCCGTGGCCACGCCCGTGACCACGCAGGTGTGTCCGACCAGGGGCGCGCCGAACGCGGCGCCGGTGGCCAGGTCGAAGATCCGCACCGGGTGCTCGTGGCCGGCGTCCCGACCGGACTCCACCCCGGCGACGACGACTGCGCGGCCGTCCAGCACGGCCGTGGCCACCGCCCACACCGAGTCGGACAGCGGTTCACCGACCGGCAGCCCGGTGGCCGGATCCCATACCCGTACACCGGCCGCGTCGCCGGTCACCGCGACCGGCCGGCCGGCCACGACGGCCCGCGCCGCACCCACCCACGCGGTCCGGCCGGTCAGCGGCCGGCACAACTGGTGTCCGCGTTCGAGGTCGAACACACGCACCGTCGCACCCCACCCGGCGGTGCCCGCGACCACGACCGGACGACCACCGACCAGCGCGGTGGCCACCGCGTCCACGCGCCCGTCGTGACCGGTCAGCGGCTCACCGATCGGCTGCTCGGGGACCACCGCGCGCACCGGCGGCGGGCGGCGGTCGTCCTCCGCGGCCTGCTCGGCCGGGAGTTCGGCCGATGGGCCCGACCCGCCCGGCTGTCCTACCCGAACCGGCGGCGCGGCCCGGTGTTCGGCCGCCGCCCACGGCCCGGTCACCCAGTCCAACCGCCATCGCGAAGGGAGTTCGCGCCCCGTGGGGGCCGCGGGCGTGCGCACCGCCGACCCGCCACCGGCGGCGGCGCCGAGGTCGTCGACCGTCGCGAGCCAAGAAATATCGTCCTGCGCAACGTGGGACATATCACCATTGTGCCCGTCATAGCCCCTCGGGTGCACGATCGCCGAGCCGATCCGCGTGACCGTGGCGGTCACGATCACGGTCGCCCTCGACCTCGCGATCACCCTCGCCGTCACGGCCGCCTCCGGCGTCGCGAACCCGACCCGCCGACGCGGTTGTGCCCGCCCGGCGCGTCGACGGCGGTGGGGCTACACCGTCAACACCACCTTCCCCTCGGCCGCCCGACCCTCCAGCGCGGCGTGCGCGTCGGCGGCCCGGTCGAGCGGGAAGCGGGTGATGGTCGGGACCAACCGGCCCCGGGCCGCCTCGCGCAACGCCCGGGTGGTCAACTCGCGCCATCCGCCGGGCGGCACCATGTTCGGGCCGATCGCCCAGGTCGCGGTCAATTGGCGCTCGACCAGGTCGCGCGTGGTGATCTCGGTCGGCTCGCCGGCCGCCCAGCCGTACATCAGGAAGCGCCCACCGGGCCCGAGCAGTTCCAGCGCCTGTCGGCCCGAAGCGCCGCCGACGCCGTCGAGCACGATGCCGACCTCGCGGCCCGCCAAAGCCGTCCGTACCCGCTCGGGCCAGTCCGCGGCGGAGTAGTCCACCGCCACGTCGGCGCCGAGCGCACGCACCCGGGCCACCTTCGCGGCGCCGCCCGCGACCCCGACCACCAGCGCGCCCGCGGCCTTCGCCGCCTGGACGAACAGGCTGCCCAGACCACCGGCGGCCGACATCACCAGCACCACGTCCCGCTCGGTCAACCGGGCCACACCCAGCACACCCTGCGCCGTGGTGCCGGTGGTGATCGCCGCGACCGCGACGTCGTCGGCCAATTCGTCGGGGATCGGGTACAGCGCGGACTCGTCGGCGAGCGCCTGCTCGGCGTACCCGCCCGCGTCGCCCAGCTGCACGACGACCCGGCGGCCCAGCCAGTCGGCCGACACGCCGGGGCCGACCGCCCCCACCACACCCGCCACCTCGCTGCCGGGGGTGATCGGCAGCTCGGGCGGGCGGTGCGGGCCGACCGCGATGCCCCGCCGGAGCCTGGTCTCGATCAGGTGCACGCCGCTCACTCGGACATCCACGCGCACCTGCCCCTCGGCGGGCACCGGCTCGGGCAGCTCTTCGAGGCGCAGGTTCTCGGCGGGACCGAAGGAGTGCAGTCGGATCGCGCGCATGTGGTGGCTCCCGGATTCGATGGTGGACGTTCGCGGGCCCGATGGCCCGCGTTCGCCGGTTCCGAGATCACTATCGAACTTCAAGTCGAGTTGAGGTCAAGCGGCCCTTGGTCGCCCCGCCGACCCCTGTCCCGGTCCGCACATCGAGTGCCGGTTCCCGGCCCGGGGATCGCGGGTGTGCGAGGGTGTCGGAATGTCGTCGACCGAGTCGCAGGGGCCGGGCCCGGGGCCCGCCGGATGGGATCCGCACGCGCCCGGGAGCGAGCTGTTCGTGGCCATCGAGCGGGGTGATCCCGAGGCCGTGCGCGAACTCCTGGCCGCCGGCGCGGAGATCGAGGGGCGGGATCCGAGATCGAGCCTCCTCGACGGCACGACTCCGCTGATCGCCGCGGCCTCGATGGCACACCCGGACCTGGTGCGGCTGCTGCTCGACCACGGCGCGGCGGTGAACGCCCGGTCGGCGTCGGGATGGACGGCGCTGATGCGTGCGTGCAACGCCGGGAACCTGGAGTGCGCCCGACTGCTGCTCGACGCGGGAGCGGACGCCGGAGTCCGCAACGACGAGGGGTACACCGCGCTGGGACGGGTGCCGGGCAACCGGACGGAACTGGTGCGGTTGTTGCGCGAGCATGGCGCTCCCGTGGTCTGATCGGGGCACACCCCGGCACGCCGCACGCGACCCGGGACGCCACGACCGGACCACGCGCAAGTGCTCCGGGTGCGGCACGAGATGATCACCGCATGCAACAGATCATCTTGATGTCCGATCCTCGCGTGGCCGCCGTCCCCGTACACGAGTGCGACGAACCGCTCGTCGATGTCCGCCTGGACGGCTCCCTGCCGGTGGACCTGCGCCAGGCGGATCGAGCCGAGACGTTCTCGTTCCTGCGGGTGGGCGTGCTCGACCGGTTGATCAAGGCCCAGGCGGCGCTGCCGGACGGGCTGCGGTTGTTGTTCGTCGAGGGGTACCGGCCGCCGGCACTGCAACGGCACTACTTCGAGGAGTACTCGGACGAGTTGCGGGCCGCGCATCCCGATTGGTCCGCCGACCGGATCCATGTCGCGGCCAGCCGGTACGTCTCACCACCCGACATCGCTCCGCACAGCGCCGGCGCGGCGGTCGACCTGACGCTGGTCGACCCGGACGGCCGCGAACTCGACCTCGGCACCCCGATGAACGCCAGTCCGGAGGACAGCGCCGAAGCCTGCTACACCGCCGCCGAGAACATCGACGCGACCGCCCGCACCAACCGCGACGTGCTGAGCGCCGCACTGACCGCGGCCGGACTGGTCAACTACCCCACGGAGTGGTGGCACTGGTCCTACGGCGACCGCTACTGGGCGCTGGCCACGAACGCGGAGGCCGCCCGCTACGGCCCGTGCGAACTCGACTGACGATGCCGGCGGGTGGCACTGCGATGACGGACAGTGCCACACCGCTCGGCATTTCGGCGGATTCCCTCGGCTTGTGGGGGGCGGGCAACGACCACGCGGCCGTACTCGACACGTCATCTGTTCTTCGTCCCTCGACCCGGTCGGGCGTTCGGCCTTGCCCGGCACCGCTGCCCACGGGCACCCGCCTGCGGGCAGCGGCATGTTCGGGCACCGGCCGTGCCGGCGGACGCTCGGGCCGAACGCGTGGATAGGGTTTGCCCTTTCGCACCATCCCCTGGAACGCACCATCCTTGGAGGCGGCTCGTGGTCGACATCGGCAGGCTCACGCCGGCGGACCGGGCGGACTGGCAGGTCCTGTTCGAGGGCTACAACACCTTCTACGAGCGCACGCTCGCCCCCGAGTTGTTCGACCGGGCGTGGACCGCGTTCCAGGAGGACACCCGAATTCACAACAACGCTCCTGCGGGCAAAGAGAGTTGAGGCCGTGTTGCATGCCGGCCCTCGTCCTCGTCACCACCACGACGAGAAGGAAGGACTCCGCCTAGCTTCCTACCGCGAGAGCTCCGGGAGATCACCAACAGCATCTGGGACGTGCCGGTCACGCGACCAGAACGCTCACGCCCAGCGTCGTTCATCCGAGGGAGTTGGGCCCGACAAGCGCCACCACGTCCCGGCACAGCTCGCAGCGTCGTACGCAGATCCCCGCGCAAGTGGGCTCGATCGTGAGGACGGACGCGGCATCAGCGGGGCGGCAGGGTCCATTCGATGGCGTTGAGGCGTTCGAGCGCGCGGTGGAGTTCCGCGGCCTCGGCCTTGTAGGTCGCGAGGGCCTGCGGGATGACGTGTACGGGCACCTGGTCTCGCAGGTCGCGGCGCAGGTCGGAGTAGCCCTGGCGGAGCTCAGCGAGGTCGGCCAGGAGGTGATGCCGCGCGAGGCGGGGCAGCAGGCGCGGGTGGCGGCGCAGGACCTCGTGGTCGCGGTACCCGGGCGGGCAGAGTTCGTACAGCGCCTCGGCCGTGCGCGGATCCAGGGCGGCCGGGACGGGCAGAGTCGCCGGGCCGGCGTGGTAGCGGCCCGTTGGCTCGCGACGTCGAACCGGCTGGGCTGCTCCCAGGGTGCGACGTCGTCGTGCTCGTTCATCAGTTCGAATCATCGCATGCCGGGCTCTCTCGGCAACCTGGACCTACTTTGGAAATCGGGCGGCAGGATCGGAGCTGATCGTGTCGAGCAATGAAGAACCCGAGTGGCCCCTCTCATGTACGAACTGCAGCACGGGGCTCGGCGGCGTTTCTACGGAGATCCGGTGACGTCATCAACACCTACAAGCACCACACGCGACGCCATGGGCAGACGACGGCTGTGGTGTCGGAAGCCTGGATTGATGACCGAAATGCGGCACGCTTCACGATCAAGTGGACCGCTCCAGACGGCACGACCGGCACCCGAGACGCGCTCGACCTCGCTCAGGCGGCAGTGAGCGAGTGGCTCCAGTTCTTTTCGATTCATGGGTTGGACGTGAATGCGGCCTGACGTGCTCCGTGTTGGCCGGCGTCAGGCTCGGGCGGGCCGGTCGGCGAGTTCGAGAACCATGGCGTTGTAGAACGGCGCGCCGTCCCACGGGTGGGACACGCCGACGGGGCGGTAACCCCACGACGCGTACGCGGACTGCGCCGGGACCGCCTCCGGTTCCGGGCGGACGGTGAGTGTCACCCGTTCGACGTGCAGGCCCTCGAGTAGCGCGGCGTGGAGAGCAGCGGCGATACCGCGGCGGCGCCACTTTTCACGGACCGCGAGTTCGAGGATCACCCACGTGCGGGTGCCGTCCTCGCGCTTGAAGTCGTCCGCGAGGACCTGGTCCACGTTGTTCCACCACCCGGTGTCGCGGGGGAGAAGGTATCCGTACGTGAACCCGATGACGTCTTCGCCGTCGCGGGCGATGATCAGACGCATGCCCGGCCGCTGCGTGTGGAAAAGATAGTGGTCGATGAACTGGGCTACGTCCGAGGGGCCTTCGCTGTACGGCGGTTCGGCGTAGACCTCCTCGTAGGCCGGCAGGAAGGCGTCGAGCTGTCCTGCGGCCTCCTGGCCCCCGTATCGCTCGTACGTCACCTCGGTCATCACGCTGCCCCCTTCGTTTTCACGTATTCGGCCAATTCGTCGGTGGCCTCCCGGGCGGAGACGGCGTCGACGGCGCGCAGCGCGCCGACCACCTCGGTGAGACGTCGCATGACGCGTCCCGATTCCACCTCTTCCAGGTCGGTCAAGCTTGCTACGGCTTGGGCGGCGCCTTCGTCGACTTCCCCGGCGCCGATCAGGCCCCGGGCCAGAGTGAGGCGGTACAGGGCCCGGTTGCGTCCGTAGTTGGCCTCCTGATGGGCGAGCGCAGCTCGCAAGAACGCGGTTGCCGCTTGGTGGTGGCCAAGTTCGGTGTAGAGGAGTCCCTGCGCGTAGTCCAGCTCGGCATGCCCGTGGAACGCGGCCCACTCGGGGGAGGGGCGCCCGCGCCCGTCGCGGTCGACGAGCCGCAGGGCGTCGCTCATGCGACGTCGAGCGGATGTGTCGTCGGCCAGCAGCGACAAGGCGCGTGCTTCCCGGGCGGCGATAAGGGATTGGAGGATCGGCGACCCCAGGCGGGTCGCACGGTCCTGAGCGGCCCGGGCCAAGTCGAGGCCGTCGCGAGGTCGTCCCTCGTGGCACGCCTGGAGGCTCATGGAGGAGAAGACCAGGATTTCGAGGTTGGTGTCGCGGAGCATCGTGGCCGTCGTCAGGGCCTCGCCCCAATAGCGTCGCGCGTCGTCCTGCTTGTCGGCGTCGTAGTACAGCCAGCCGCAGTGTTCGGCGACTTCCCCCGAGAGGAGGCGGAGTTGACGGCCGATCGTGTCCGGATACTTGCTGGTGTTGATGATGCGGCGGACGCGGCTCAGGTGGCGGACGGCCAGGGATCGGACGTCGCTGCCGCCGTACGTCGCGTCGAGCTGGAAGAGGACGTGAAGGCCGTCCCGGAGTTCGAGCAGATGTGTGGTGCCGATGGCGCCGGTGCCTCCGGCCGGGTTCAGGGGGACCACGTGGGCGGGCAAGCTCAAAGCGGAGGCTGCGCCGATGGAGTCGGCCAGGAAAGCCCGTCGGTCCACGCCGGTGCCCTTCTGCGCGAGGAGTGGTGCACTCCCCACGGTGACACCTGGCGGTGGTCCAGGAAACCCGATCTCGCTTGGGCAGACGGCGAACATGGCGTGGAGGGTCCGCCAGGCGCGTGCCCGGGGTGCAGGTGGGTCGGGTTGACGCCACCGGCGGTACTGGCGGTCCGTCAGGGTGACCGCTTCGCCGAGCAGGTGTGCCGCGGTGTGGAAGGCCCGCAGAAAGTCCGCCGGCTTGTCCCAGCCGCGCGCGCTACAGGCGTGTTCGAAGGGCGTCTGCTCCGGCACCACGTCACCTCCGTGATCTGAATCACTACGAACGGTAGCGACTCTCCGGGCGCCGCAAGGTCCGATGTCCGCGAAGAGTCCGGCCGAAAGTCCGCCGGAATGTCCGGTTGCGCCGGTTCTAGGGGCGTTGGCTGGTTTGAGAGCTCGACAAGCACGTACTGGCCATCGACCCGCTCGGAAGTTGCAGAGCAATGCCGAGCACACACGCGGAGGATGCACCCTCGTGAGTGATCGACTCACCGCGGTTCGTGTCGTGGAGACCAACGACCCGGAACAGCCCGTACAGCTCCAGCTCCAGGTGAATTGGGATGAGCCCGACGGCCGAGACTTCGACGTCACCCTGACCCAGCTTTGGGAGTTGCACGCGCACATCGGCACCCGGCTCGCCCGGTACCCCGCGCCCTCGCTGACGACTGGTGATGCGCGATGACGAGTCGTTCGCCGGGTGTTCGCCTTCCCAACGCCGGACGTCCCGCACGTCTGGTGGCGTTCGGGACATGGCTGTCGTCGGCCGCGCCGTCGAAGGCGCAGGCACATGTGCAGTGGTACGAGTCGGGCGCGGCGTGGCTGCGCCCGGGGATGGTGTTCTCGGCCGTCGTCGTCCCGGCCCGGCTGGTTCACGTCGCGCTCCGAGTGCGGAAACCGGAAGAGTGCGTCAAGCCGTTGGCGCGGCTCCTGGCCGGTCCGGTGTTCTACAGCCCCCCGGGGGCCGAGCACGAGTCGTCGTACACGGCGCTGCTGCCTGTGGCGGAGGGACGGACGTGGCGCGAGCCGCAGACGCGGCTGTGCTCGGGTCAGGGGCTGCTGTGGGTGCCGGCGCCCGGCCGGTACCTGCCGGCGCCCGATGGGTGTCCGTGGTGGGTTGTCGCCGGTGACGGCGACTCGTTGTGCGCGGCGGTCGACTTGGCCGCGCTCGTTCTGCGCTCTCGCACGGAACCGTTGCGGTGGTCGGGGTGATGAGGCGCCGGTGGTTGCTGTCGAGGCGGGCCACGGTCCGCCGAATCGGGGGACCTGCTCGGGAGAGCGCTGCGGTGAGGAGTACCGCCCCGATGACCAGCCGCCCGAGCGCTGGCAGCCAGGTCTACACGAGGTGCCTGCCGTCCCGGCGGGAATCCGCCTGGGAAGCCCGCCGGTTTGTGACCTCGGCGCTGGCCGCGTGGGGGCTCGCCGACGACGACGGCCAGGCGCTCGTCGTCATCAGCGAGTTGGTGTCGAATGCCCACCTCCACACCGCTACCCCGACGATCCGCGTCGGCGTACGGCGGATGGGGCCGCGACTGGTGCGGGTCTTCGTGGTGGACCGGTCGGACGTCATGCCGCTGGTCCGGCCCCCGGATGCCGGTTCCGTCGGCGGACGGGGGCTGACGCTGGTGGACGCGCTGTCCCAGGGTCGGTGGGGGGTGGAGCCGTTGCCTGTCGGCAAGCGGGTGTGGGCGCAGGTGACGGTGACCGCAGCGGACGGTCCCACGTGAGGGGCGAGCCGTGGATCGCCGATGGGTGGTCGGCCTGTGTTGGCGGTGCGAGCAGGTCGACGTTCCGGTGTTGTGGCTCGGCCCCGTGCACACCGACTTCGAGGGCGCCGGACCTTTCTACGTCTGCGAGCCGTGTATTCGCCGCCTGGAAGCCCTCGTCCGTGCCTACCAGGACCAGCGG
The DNA here is from genome assembly GCF_055558835.1 of Embleya sp. NPDC025285. Classification (NCBI taxonomy): domain Bacteria; kingdom Bacillati; phylum Actinomycetota; class Actinomycetes; order Kitasatosporales; family Streptomycetaceae; genus Embleya; species Embleya sp. NPDC025285. Next base: position 10,141 of record NZ_JBVHLU010000135.1, on the reverse strand, counting down.
GCCGGTGAATGACGAAGCGATCCGCCATCCCTCTTGTCGTGAAGGGAACCACGATGTCCATTGATCCTCCTGTTCCTTCGGACGCATCGCCGGAGGGGGGTGAGCCGTGGGAATGGCTGCTGAAAGCAGCCCCGTTGGCGCCGCAGGCGCGCGCCGAGTGGGCGCACGCTCGGGCCGGTGGTTCACGCCGGGAACGGTGTTCTCCGCCGTGTCGCTCCCGGCCGGGGCGGTTCACGCCGCGATCGGCAACTGGCGGACGTGGAACCAGTTCGCCGAACACCTCACGTCGGTGATCGACGGGCCGATGTTCTACCGGCCGAGGACGCGCGGCAGCGACGACGACACGTACACGGGTCTCGTGCCCTACTCCGTGGGTCGCCGCTGGGTCGTGCCGTTGACGACCCTGGAGCCTGCTCACCGGCCCCTGCTGATTCCCGCGCCCGATCGGTACACGCCGGAGCGCACCGGCCCGTGGTGGGTGGTCTCGGTAGAGGAGTCGAAACGCTTCTGTTCGACACGGGCATTGACCCGGCTCGTCAACGCCGGTCGCGGAAGGTGGCTGGACGAGTGATCCGGGAGCAGACCTACCGGCGCCTGGGGGACGCGATCAGGGACGCGTCCGCCGGGCGGTTCGATGGCCGTCCACCCACTGCGGTGTACGGCTGACCCAGACCTGTCCCCTGCCGCCGCCCGCTCCCGGTCCCACGAGACGGGCGGCACCCGGTCCTGCGGGCAAACTCGCGCGGCTGCGGGACCGGTCCCCCATTGCCCCACGCCCGGCCGGAGAAGCCGCGCCCACCGCGAGGCCGGGCGTGGGGCACCGACGACAGAACGTGCAGGAGGTTGGTTCGAGTGCACCACAGGAACAAAGTCAATCCCGAGAGACTGCGCCGTCTGGACGAGGCAATCGCGGAGGCGGGCGCCGGGTGGTGCCTGCCGCGCGAGCCCCGGACTCATATCTGACCGAGGTGTTCGAGCACCCCGACCGGGGCGGGGTGTACGACGCCTTGGACTGCCCGACTGGATCGCACGTCACCCTGCTCCGCGAGTTCCCGATCGACGGCACCGGGCCGGTCTGGTTCAAGGTGCTGCCGGCGGGGGCTCGCGTGGACGACATCGGGGCGCGCTGGTTGGTCGGTACCGCGGCTCAGGTTCACGACTGGTACACGGAGTACCGGCGGTTCCTGATCGACACCGGTTGGCGAATCGCCGAGTCGACGAGCATCAACGTCGAAGTGATCGAGCCGGCTCGGCTCGTCTCCTGACTGGCCCATCGAACTCCCGCCCCCGGCCGTGCTGTTGTGCGCCCGGCCGGGGAGCGGGCCCCTTCCATCTCATCGTGGAGGTCCGCGTGACCGCACGTCCGATCAGCACCGGAGATCAAGCCGCGTCCTGCTACTTCCGAACGACGGTCGATCACCCCTACCGCAAGGCGCTCGTTCAGATCTGCGAGCCGTGCAACATGCTGTGCCGTCACTGCTTCGTCAACGCCACGAAGCGCGGCACGTTCATGTCCGTCGTCCAGATCCGGGAGCGGCTGATCCCGGCCCTCCTGGCCGCCCGGGTCACGCGCGTCACGGTGACCGGCGGGGAGCCGTTCGTCCACGAGGACCTGATCGAGATCGTCGCGGAGTTCCGCCCGGCCGGGCTCTCCGTCGGCGTCTGCACCAACGGCACGGGCGTGAGCGACGCGGACGTGACCGCGCTGGCCGCGCTGGACGCCCACATGAATGTGAGCCTGGACGGGTTCGCGGAGGAGTCGCACTCCGTGTTCCGCGGCCTCCCTGGGTGCTTTGAGGAAACGGTCCTAACGATCCGGCGGTTCGCTGCGGCCGGCATCCTCCAGGGTTTGCTTTGCACGCCGAACAACCTCGCGGAGGACGAGGAGTATCGGAAGCTGGTCGAGTTCGCCCGGGACCAGGGCGCGAAGTACGTGCTGATGATCCCGCTGGGGTCGATGGGGCGGGGCGCGTCCAAGTCGGCGCAGGAGAAGCTGCGCACGCCCGACGAGCAGATGCGGGAGATCCGGCGGATGACCGCGCCGTTCGAGGCCGACGGCCTGGAGATGGTGAACATCCGGTTCCCCAATGCGGACAAGCCGTTGGCGCCGTGCGAGGCCGGGAACATCATCTACGTCTTCACCGATGGTGGTGTGGCGATCTGCCCGTACCTGGTGTTCGCCGCCCGGACGAAGGTTTCCCGGCACCCGGACACCGACTTCCTTGTCGGGAACGTGTGGGAGCACGACGATGTCGCGGCGCGGCTGGACGCGTACGGCAAGTTCAGTGATCGGTGGGATTTGGGCGGCAACTCGACGTGCGGGGCCTGCTCGATGTCGGCCTCGTGCGGGAAGGGATGCCCTGCGGCTGTCGTGGCCGCCGGGGAACGGATCGGCGCGCTCGACACCGACCAGTGCCCAGTCGTCCCGAGGCAGGCACGGATGTTGCCCGTGGTCGGTGCGTGATGGCCGGGGAGTTCTTCACGATCGACGGGCCGGGCGGCGTGGGGAAGTCGACGGTGACGGCCGCCGTGGCGTTGGAGCTGCGGACGATCGGTGTCGCGGTGTGCCAGACCCGGGAGCCGAGCGACACTCCGTTGGGGCTGCTCGCCCGGAATGGCACCGACACGTACCGGGGTATGGCGATGTCCTGCCTGATCGCGGCGGACCGGTACGCGCACCTGGACGAGGAGATTCGGCCGGCGCTCGCGCGCGGCGAGACGGTCGTGTGTGACCGGTACATCGCCTCGTCGCTGGTGCTCCAAGTCCTGGACGGCGTGAACGTCGATGTGGTGTGGGAGCTGAACCGGCACGCCGACATGCCCGACGTCGCCGTGATCCTCAACGCCCGCACCGACGTGATCGAGACGCGGCTGACCAGCCGTGGCGCGCACAGCCGGTACGAGCGCGACCCTGGCAGCACCGCGCGGGAATGCGCTGCGTTCCGCAAGGCCGCTACGTTCCTCATGGCCGCCGGCGTCCGCGTCCTCCAACTCGACGCGAGCGACGAAGGCCCGGCCGCCGTCGCCAGTGCCGTGGTCGCGGCCGTCAGGGGCCCGTGGATGAAAGGCAATTCATGACCAGCCCGAGCACGCTCGACGTGCTGACGTTCAACCTGAACAACCCGAGCCGGCAACGGGCCGAGCGCCAGCTCGCCTACCTCGCGGCGCGGCCCGAGCAGGTGCACGTGCTCACCGAGACGGCCGACAGCGCCGGGTGCGCGTTCCTGGAGGAGCGCTTCACCGCGGCCGGGTACTCGGTGACGTTCCCCCGCCCCGAGCAGCGGGGCGAACGCGGCGTGATGGTCGTCAGCCGTCTCGCCACCCGTCCGGCGCCGTTCGCCGTCGGGTACCTGCCGCACCGCTCGGTCGCGGTCACGGTCGACACCGACCGGGGGCCGCTCGACGTGATCGGTCTGTACGTGCCGTCGCGGGACGCGTCACCGGAGAAGCGGGAACGCAAAGAGCGATGGCTGAGGGAGTGCGCGGCGGTGCTTCCCGATGGCCGGACCGGCGCCCGGGTCGTGCTTGGTGACCTCAACGTCCTGGAGCCTGATCACTCCCCGCGCTACCGGTTCTTCGCCCCGTTCGAGTACGACTTCTACGGGGCGTTCGGCCGGGCCGGGTACGCGGACGCGTTCCGGACGCTGTACGCGGACGCACTCGAGTATTCGTGGGTCGGGAAGACCGGTGACGGATACCGCTACGACCACGCGCACGTCTCGGCCGGCCTGGGCGGCGCGCTGCTCGACTGCTCGTACGTCCACGAGCCCCGCACCGGACCGAATCGGCTGACCGACCACTCGGCGCTGACCGTGCGGCTCGCCGTCACCGCTTCGGTGCCGCTGCCGGTGACTGACCCCACGCGGGCCGAAGAACCCGTGCCCGCCCTGTTCTGACACCCGTACGACCGTGGGAGATGTGGATGGACGAGAACACCTGGGAACAGATCAACCGGCTCCGCCGCTGGTTGGACGAGAACGCCGGCGAGCAGACCGAGCGGGAACGCACGCTGCTGCGCGTGCTCAAGGTCGGCGAGGAGTACGGCGAGGTCGCGGAGGCCCTGCACGGGGCTCTCGCCGCGAACCCGAGGAAGGGCGCGTCGCACTCGTGGGATGACGTGCGGAAGGAGTTGGTGGACGTCGCGGTGACGACGTTGGTAGCACTCGCGACACTCACCCCCGACGCGCGGAACGTCTTCGACGAGCGGCTCAACGGTCTCGTGGATCGCGTCCTGTCGCCGTCCGCCGGGTCCTCGTAGAGCCGGGCGCGAGAGGGAACGGGTGGCCCGGGGGATGGGGCAGAGTCGGCTCTGCTGGGTCTTGCTCAAATGAGCGTGACGAACGCTCGGGCTCACCCGTTAACCGTGGACAGACGCGTTTCGGCCATCGCCGAGGCGTGTCGGGCCCCACCCGCCCTTCGGGGCTGCGGTGGCCGGCGGGTGGCCGTGCTCCGCAAAGCTGGTGGCCCGCTGAGCAGGGGCTCGGCGCTGATTCGGCGCCGGGCCCCCTTGCTTGTTCGAAGGTTCGCCCGCCCGTGCACCCATGGGCGCACGGGCCTGTGCCGATCCGGGTAGTGTCGGGCTGGAACGGGCCGAGACGTGCCGGGACGGGTTCGCGTTAGTCGAGGTCGCGGCATTTGCGCAGGTCAGGCGGGGTTCCGCGCGAGGGGAGGACACCCGGATGCACGCGCTGGGCGCGAAGGTGGACGGCGAGCTGGTGGGCATCACCCACTTCCTCGTGCACGCCAGCACGACGGCGCCCGACGTGTGCTATCTCCAGGACCTGTTCACCGCACCGAAGGCCCGGGGCAAGGGGGTTGCGGGCGCGTTGATCGCCGCGGTGGCCGATTGGGCCCGCGAACGCGAGTGCTCGCGGGTGTACTGGTCGACCCACCAGGACAACGCCACGGCCCGCCGGCTCTACGACCGGGTGGGGCTGAACCGGGGCTTCGTGCTGTACCAGATCACCCTCTGAGGGCACCGGGCACCGGGCCCGGGGCCCGGGGCCCAGGGCACCGGCGACGCCGGGACGCCGGGCGCGGCGTGTGCGGCTACGGCGCGAGTCGAGCGGCGAGCAGCGCGGGGGCCTCGGCCAGGGACGGGCCGTACCAGGTGAGGTGGCGGCCGCTGACGAGTGCGGCCGGGACGCCGGGGAACGCCTCGGGGCCGTCGTCCGCGCTGAACGCGTAGGGTTCGTCCGGCAGGACCACCAGATCCGGTGCGGCGGCCCGCAGTTCCTCCAACGGGATCCCGGGCCAGCGCTCGGGGTGGGACGCGAAGACGTTCACGACGCCGAAGCGGGCGAGGACGTCGCCGGCGAAGGTGTCCCGGCCGGCCACCATCCAGGGACGGCGCCACACCGGGATGATCCCCCGTCGTGGCGGCGGAGCCGGCGGCAGCGCGGCCCACGCGGCGCGGCAGCGGTCGAGCCAGGGCGGGACGGGCAGCCGGCACCCGATCGCGAGCATGCGTTCGAGCGCGGTGAACGCCTCGTCCAGGCCGCGAACCCGGGTAACCCACACGGCGATTCCGGCGGCTCGCAGCGCGGCCAGATCCACCGCGCGGTTCTCCTCCTCGTTGGCCAGGACCAGGTCCGGGGCGAGCGCGCGAATCGTGTCCAGGTCGGGGTTCTTGGTACCGCGCACCCGGACCACGTCCAGCTCGGCGGGATGCGTGCACCAGTCGGTGGCGCCGACCAACAATCCGGGCGCGCTCGCCGCGACCGCCTCGGTGAGCGAGGGCACCAGCGAGACCACCCGACGGACGTCGTCCGGTACGGGCACGCTCAGGTCGAGGTCGTCACGCATACGCCGACCCTACGACCGCGCGGGCGCGGGACGCCCGGGCACCGGGGCGGTCGTCGCGCCGCGGGCTCGCGTCACGGGCGCGCCCGGTAGCTGCGCAGCCACATCCGCACGCCGTCGTCGACGATCCGCCCGATCTCGGCGGAGGTGACCTCGTGCAGGCCGTCCCGGGAGCGATGGATCGCCTCGTGCGCGGTGAGCAGGACCAACTGGTGTGTCGCCAGGGGCACATCGGGAATGTCCAGGACGCCCGCCTCGACGTACTTGCCGATCTCGCGGGCCACCGCCTCGTCGAAGGCCGGGCGGGGCCGGGCCCATTCCTCGGCCAGTTCGGGATGACGCCACTGCTCGGCCACTATCACCCGCCGCAGGGCCACCATCTCCCGATCCAGCACGAGTTCGGTCCAGATCCGGGCCGCCGCGCGCAGGTCGTGCTCCAGGTCGCCCGACTCGTGGAAGAGCGCGGCGAAGCGGGCGACGGAACGATTCGCCGCGTCCCGCTGGGCCGTCTCGACAACCGCGACGAACAGCGTCTTCTTGTCGCCGAAGTGGTTGTACACGGTCTGCTTGGAGGCGCCCGCCTCGGCGGCGATCACATCGACGCTCGTATCGGTGAAGCCGTACCGCAGAAACACCCGCTTGGCCGCCTCGACGATGGCTTGGCGCTTGTCGGGTCGCCCCGGCCGCGCGGCGGGACGCGGCGACTGCCCGGCCGATCCGGTATCCCGTCGGCCTTGACCACTTGGACTCATGCGTCCAATACTAGCGGAGCAGTATTTTTACTGGACGGTCCAGTCAACAAATTCGGTCGACACCCGGGAGCAGCCGCGTCGTCACCCTCCTTGCCTGGAGGCGCGCAGCGTGATGGCCCTGTTCTCGATCCTGCTCACCACGCTGCTCTATCTCGGCTGCACGCTGTACCCGTGGAGCACACTGGGCACGATCCGCTGGGTCCAGACCGTATCCCTGCTCAATCCGCTGACCTACGTGAGCGAGGGCTTCCGCGCCGCGGTCACGCCGGCCGATCACCTCGGGCTGTATGTCGTGTATCCGGTGCTGCTCGGCCGCACCGCACCGCTGCTCGGGCGGGAAGTCCACCATTTCCGGCGCCGGGTGGTGGGCCGAGTCGGGTGGGTGCGGACCGCCGGCCCGTGGACCACGGGGAACCCGGGCCCGGTCGGCGGTCGGGGCCTCTCCTAGGGTGGGTTCCATGAGCACACGCACGGAAAGCAGCACCTCGGACGACGCGGCCGGCGCCGAGGGACGCTTCGACACCGGGCTGTTCGACGCACTGCGCGCGGACGCGATAGCCGACGTCACGAGTCTGCGCGAGTTGTACGAACAACCCGGCGCGGCCGCGGCCGCCAAGGAGATGGACCGGCTCACCGAGAAGACCCGCGCGCTGGTCGGCTGCGCGTCGCTGGTCTTCGTCGCCAGCACGGACGCGCAGGGCCGCTGCGACGTGACCCCGCGCGGCGGCCCGGCCGGCTTCGTCACCGTGCTGGACGACCGCACCCTGGTGATCCCCGACGCCACCGGCAACAAGCGCCTGGACACGCTGCACAACGTGCTGGAGACCGGCCGGGTCGGGCTGCTGTTCGTGATTCCCGGGCGCACCACCACACTGCGCGCCAACGGCCGCGCGTGCGTGTCGGCGCGACCGGACCTGCTGGAGCAGTTGACCCCCGTGGGCAAGCCGCCGGTGAGCGCCCTCGTGGTCGAGGTGGACGAGGTCTACCCGCACTGCCCCAAGGCACTGCTGCGCAGTTCGGCCTGGAAGCCGGAGGGCTGGCTGCCCGCCGACGCGCAGCCGAGTTCCGCCGAGGTGACGCTGGCCCAACTGCGGATGCCCGGGTTGACCATCGAGGACATCCGGCAGGCGGAGGCGGACTCGCTCAAGTACCGCTACGAATAGCCGAAGGGGTCGGCGGGGGGGCCGGCCGCTCCGGGGTTGGCACCGGACCGGACCGGGAATCCGCCTCCCGTTTTCGAGTGACGGACCCGCGGAGGACTTCGAGACCTTGGAGTACATCACGTGAACGCGCTGCCACCCGCCGATCCCACCGTGCTGCACCCGATGCCGGGGCAGCGGCGCGTGGTGCTGCTCAAGCCGTTGGTGACGTCGCCATTGATCGAGGTCGGGGAATTCTCGTACTACGACGACCCGGACGATCCCACCGCGTTCGAGACCCGCAACGTGCTCTACCACTACGGCCCGGATCGACTGGTGATCGGCCGGTTCTGCGCGCTGGGCGAGGGCGTACGGTTCATCATGAACGGCGCCAACCACCGGATGGACGGCCCCTCGACGTTTCCCTTTCCGATCATGGGTGGGTCCTGGGCCGAGCACTTCGACCTGATCACCGGCCTCCCGGGTCGCGGTGACACGGTGGTCGGCAACGACGTGTGGTTCGGCTACCGGTCCACCGTGATGCCGGGCGTACGCATCGGCCACGGCGCGATCGTCGCCTCGGGCGCGGTGGTGGTCGACGACGTCCCCGACTACACGATCGTCGGCGGCAATCCGGCCCGCCCGATCCGCACCCGACACAGTCCCGAAGACATCACCCGTCTGCTCGAACTGGCCTGGTGGGACTGGCCGATCGAGCACATCACCCGGCACCTGCGCACCGTCATGTCCGGCACGGTCGCCGAACTGGCGGCGGTCGCCCCCACCCCGACCGACTGATCGGCCGCCGCGCCCCGGAAACCTTCGCCGGGTCGCGGCGTGTCGCGCCTGTTTTGCGCCGCACCCACGGCGCGCCCCGCACCGCCCGTACCGCGCCGCCCCCGCACCGGGGCGCGGCGCGGGCTCATGTCGCGGGCGGGACGGCCGCGAGCAGGGCGTGGGCCAGGTGGCGGGCCCGAGTGGCCGGGGCCGGGGTGCGCTCGCGGAGCGCGGTGACGATGGCGCCGTCCATCAGGAGGGCGAATCGGCTTGCCTGGACGGCCGGTTCGGCGATTTCGGCGGCGGTCAGGAGTTGTTCCAGGTAGTCGACCACGTGTTCCTTGTGGGCCGCCGCGACCCGATGTGCCGGGCTGTCCGGGTCGGCCGACTCGATCATCGTGTTGATGAACGCGCAGCCCCGGAAGTCCTCCCGCTCGAAGCGCTCGGCGAGCGCGTCGAAGACGGTGAGCGGATGCCCGCCCAGGGCCTCGACCCGTTCGGCGAGCCAGCTTCGCCACCGCCGGTCACGGGCCTCCAGGACGGCGACCACGAGGTCGTCCTTGCTCGGGAAGTGCCGATACATCGAGGCCCGGCCCACGCCGGACTCGGCCAGGATGCGCTCGACGCCGACGGCACGGATGCCCTCGGCATAGAAGAGTTCCTCGGCGGTGGCGAGCAGGCGGTCGCGGGCGTTGACGGGCACGTTCGGATCCTAACTCCTCTTGACCGAAAACGGTACCGATCAGTACCGTCTGCGAAACGGCACCGATCGGTACCGTTTGGGTTTCGAGGCTCTCGGGAGTCCGCATGTCGTCCACACCCACCACGACCACACCCCCGGCGGTCGCCGCCGAGGAGACCGACGGCGGGGAACTCCTCGCCCGGGTCGCCCGCCAACTCGGCCGGGTACCGAACCTGTACGCCGCGCTCGCGAGCGGCCCGGCCGCGCTGGAGGGCTACCTCGCGATGCGCGACCACCTCACCCGAGGCGTGCTGCCACCGCGCCTGCGGGAGCAGCTCGCGCTGCTGATCGCCCAGGAGAACGAGTGCACCTACTGCGTCAGCGCGCACTCCTTCCGCGGCGGCCTGATCGGGCTGACCGAGCAGGAGCTGCGGGCCACCCGCGACGGGCACGACGCGGATCCGCACACCGACGCCGTCCTGGGCCTGGCCCGGGCGATCCTGCGCACCCGGGGCCGGGTCGCCGAGCCGGACCGCGCGGCGGCCCGCGCGGCCGGGGTCACCGAGGCCGAACAGGCCGAGATCGTCGCGCACATCGCGCTGAACACGCTGTCCAACTACTACAACCACCTGGCCCGGCCGGAGCTGGACTTCCCGGAGGTGCAGGCATGACCTCGCACCGCACCTGGCTGGACGCGTCCGTCGAGCTCGTCGACGGCTACCCGGTGATCGGCGCCGACGGCGAGTCCACCGTCTTCGTGCCGAACGCCCGGGTCGCCTTCGAGGGCGGGTTCGCACACCTGGACATCCCCGGCACCGGCGTCGTCCAGATCGTCTCGGCGCCTGCCGTACGCCGGATCACCCACCGGATCGAGCCGACGGCGAGCTGACCCCGCGGTGGGGGGGGGGGGGGGGGGGGGGGGGGGGGGGGGGGGGGGGGGGGGGGGGGGGGGGGGGGGGGGGGGGGGGGGGGGGGGGGGGGGGGGGGGG
>NZ_JBVHLU010000134.1:0-24104 GCF_055558835.1 Embleya sp. NPDC025285 | reverse complement strand
CGAGAAGCACGTCGTATCGGGCCTGACCGCCGGATCGGTCAAGTAACCCGGACGACCCACGGCCCGGGACGACCCCGGGAAACACGAAGCCCACAGGCCTCGGGGGCCTGTGGGCTTCGGCGTGTTCGCGGACGCGGCGGCTACGGCAGGGTGATGTGGTACGCCTTGCGCAGCGTCTCGTGCACCGTCCACACCGTTTCGTCGCCCTCTTCGAGCACGCACGCGTCGCCCGGGCCGACCTCGATCGTCGCGCCGCCCCGGATTTCGATGGTGGCCCGGCCCGAGACGACCACGAACAGCTCGTTGGCCTCGGTGTCGGTCACCACGCCCGGGGTGATCTGCCAGATGCCGCGGATCTGCTTGCCGTCCTCGGACTCCCACAGGACCTTGCCCGAGACCTCGGGCGTGCCGGAGACGATCTGGGCCGGGTCGAGCGGGTCGGCTTCGAGTTCGGCGGCGGGGATATGGACGGCAAAAGTAGACATGCGGCGGAGCATATAGGCCACTGCCGCGACGCCCTCCCTCGGGTGATTCGTGGGCTTTTCCGGCGAATCACCGCGCCGGTGCGATGGTCCGTCGGCGCGGGCGGGCAGAATGCCGGAAGCGGGTCGACGGGCCCGGGCGAGGTACCGAAGGGGTGACCGATGGGCGAGGAACACGACGCGCGGCCCGAGCCGCCCGTGATTCCCGGGCAGGGCGCCGCGGCGACCTCCTCCGGAGCGGTTCCCGCCGGCGGGTTGTCCGACCGGGACCGGGACATCCTCGAATTCGAACGCCAGTGGTGGAAGCACGCGGGTGCCAAGGAACGCGCCGTGCGCGACCGCTTCGGGTTCTCCGCGACCCGCTACTTCCAGGTACTGAACACGCTGCTCGACCGCCCGGAGGCGCTCGAACACGACCCGATGCTGGTGCAGCGGCTGCGTCGGCTGCGCGAGGCGCGGCAACAGGCCCGCTCCACCGCGCGTCGATCCGGGCACTGAGGGGCCGGGGGTGTTCACCCGCCGCAAGGACGAGTACGACGTGTTCGCCGGCTTCGGTCGGTACGGCCTGATCTGGACCAACGAGGACCTGTGGGCCGAGGAGATCGAGCGGACCGGGCGAGCCGAAGGGGCCGAAGGGGCCGAAGGGGCCGAGTGGACCGAAGGGGCCGAGCGGGCCGAGGCGGTCGGCGGCGGGCGCGCGGTGCCGACCGAGCGCGATCTGATCGGCGGGCTGCGGGCGTCCCCCGCCCCCGCCCGCCGGGCCGGCCCCGGGCGTCCCCGGCGCGGCCTGCTCCCGGTGGCCGCGCTCCTGGCGCTCTGCGCGGCGGCGGGTGCGCTCGCGATCGGCCGGGACGAGCCCGCGACCCGCGTGGCCGCGGACCGCGCCCGAAACGCTCCCGCTCCCGCACCGGCCCCGGTCGCGGCCCCGGCCGTGTCGGCCCGCCCGGCGCCGCCCGCCCGGGCCCCCTCGGCGCCCCGGGGAGCGCGCGGCAAGGTGGTGCTGCTCGACCAGACCAAGGTGCCCACGCTCGCCGAGCGCATGGCCCGACGGCTGGAGGCGGCGGGCTGGGAGGTCAGCGGGACCGATGTGTTCCGCGGCGCGGTCCCGGCCACCACCGTCTACCACCCGGTCGGCCAGGAACGGCAGGCGCGCGCGCTGGCCGCCGCGCTGCCCGGGATCGGCCGGATCAAGCCGGCCTTCGCCGGCATCCCGCTGCATCGACTCACCGTGATCGTGGTCGACGACCAAGTGGTGCCGCCGGCGGATCGCCTGCTCGGTTCGCTGACCACTGGGTAGGTTGGTCGGCATGACCTCGAACCGGTCCACGTTGCCCGAACCCACCACGCCGGCCGGTCGCACGGGCCTCGCCGCGTTGCTCGGCGAGCCGGCCCGAGCGGTCGTCGCGCTCGACTTCGACGGCACGCTCGCCCCGATCGTCGACCGCCCGGACCAGGCCCGCGCGGACATGCGCGCGGTCCGGGCGTTGTCCCGACTGACCCCGCACCTGGCGGCGACGGTGATCGTCACCGGTCGTCCCGCCGCGGTCGCCGTCGAGTACGGCCGCTTTCGCGGCGTCGCCGGGCTCGAACAACTCGTCGTCCTGGGCCACTACGGCCTGGAGCGCTGGGACGCGGCGACCGGCCGGGTCAGCGCGCCCGAGCCACCGCGCGGGGTGGGGGAGGTGCGGCTCGCGCTGCCCGGACTGCTGCACTCGCTCGACGTGTGGAACAGCACCTGGATCGAGGACAAGGGCAGCGCACTGGCCGTGCACACCCGCCGCGCCCCGGACCCGGACGCCACCTTCGCGCTGCTGCGCGACCCGCTCGCCGAACTCGCGGCGCGGCACGACCTGGCCGTCGAGCCGGGCCGCTACGTGCTGGAACTGCGTCCCCGGGGAATGGACAAGGGCCGCGCGCTGACCGGCTTCCTCAAGGAGAAGCAGGCCGGGTCGGTGCTCTTCGCCGGCGACGACCTCGGCGACCTCGCCGCCTTCGAGGCGGTCGAGGAACTGCGCGAACAGGGCGTCGCCGGCCTCACCGTGTGCAGCGGCTCGGCCGAGGTGCACGCCTTGGCCGAGCGCGCCGACTTGGTCGTCCCCGGCCCGGAGGGCGTCGCCGAGCTACTGGCCGCGCTCGCGGACCGGGTCGAGGGGGCATAGGCGGGTTCGGCGGCTTTGTTCTCGGCGGGTGGAGAGTGTGTGGGGTGCGTGCGGTGCTCTCGTTGTGAGCGGTGCTCTTGAGTGTGAGTGGCGCTCTCGCTGTGGGCGGTGCTCTTGAGTGTGAGTGGCGCTCTCGGCTGTGAGCGCCGCTCTTACTGCGAGCAGTGCTCTCGCCGTGAGCGGTGCTCTCTCCCACATGCGCGAGAGCGGTGCTCTTTGGTGTGAGCGGTGCTCTCGCCGCGGGCAATGCTCTCGCGGCCGGCGGTGCGCTTACGGCGGGCAGTGCTCTCGCTGCGAGCCGGCTCCCAATGCGTGCGGTGCTCTCGTTGTGAGCAGTGCTCTCGTCATGGGTGGTGCTCTCACGGCGAGCGGTGCTCTCGGTGTACGCGTTGCTCCTGCTGAGAGCGCTGCTCTCGTTGTGAGCAGTGGTCTCGTCACGGGGCAGTGCTCTCGTTGTGAGCGGCGCTCTCCATGTGGGCGGTGCGCTCGCTGTGGGCAGTGTTCTCATACTGCGACGCGAGCACCGCACATGTGGAGAGCACTGCTCGCGGCGGGTTCTTACGCGTGCGCTCGCTCGGGATCCTTGCGCTCGTGCGCTCGGTCGGTGCTCGTCGCCGCGGCCTCGTGTTCGTTCGGGACGCGCCGGGCCCGCCCGTCCCATCAGGACTTGTCTCCGGTCGCCGGTGATTCTCCCGCGCAGGGCAAGGGGGTTGCCTCCGCGACCGCGAAGCGTGCCCTCGGGTCCAGCAGCAACGCGGCCATCGCGCCCGCCGGTTGCGCCGTCTCCACCCGCAGGTCGGGCTCGACCCGGATGCCGTGCGCGGCCAACGCGGCCCGCGCGTCGGCGTACCCGGTGGGTGTCAGCTGATACGCGCATGGCATCGGCCCGACCGCAGTTCGGCCGGCCGGGACGTTGTCGGCCCCGTCGAAGTACACCGGTCCGCCGCCGTGCATGGCCCGCTCCCGGGACGCGCGTACCGCCGCGACGATGGTGTCTCCGCGCTCGGCAGCCATCCGCAGCGTGGCCCGCGCGGCCACCAGGTGCGCGGCCACCCGCCGCCGCCCGAGGAGGCCCGGATCCGCGCGTTCCAGAGCCGAGATGGGCCGCCGGGCGATCTCGACCAGCACCGCGACCGCGTGATCGAGCCCGGCTGCGTTGCGCAGCAGCCGCTCGTCCGCGTCACCGCCGAGTTGCCGACCCGCCGTGCCCTCTCCGTAGACACCCGCCGCCCAGCCCGCCGCGGGTAGCGCGGTGCCGATCCGATCGCGGGTCAACTCGATAGCCAGGGACCGTAGTTCGGGTGCCACGTTGAGGTTGCGCGGCCACAGGTACAGGGTCGGCGTCGGGTATGTGCCGGTCGGTACGTCGAACTCGTGCAGGTCGTGCACGATGTGCGGGCGCGCCTCGCGGAGTATCTGCCGGATGGCCCGTGCCTCGGGCGAACTCACCGCTACGTGGTCGCGGTTGAGATCCACCCCCTCTGCGGTGGTGCGGGTGCCCGCCACCAGTCCGTCCGGGTTCGGCGTGGCCAGCACGAGGACGGTGACCCGCTCCAGCAGCCGACGCCCCGCCGGCGAACGATCGGCGGCCAGGTCCCGAACCAGCTTCAGGCATGCCTCCCGACCGGCAGGCTCATCGCCGTGCTGACCGCACACGAACAGCACGCGGACCGGTTCGGGCACCGTACTTATCCCGGCCACGGTGATCAGTTCGAGCGCTCGGCCGCGCGCGCTGGTGCCGACCCGGGTCACGGTGACCCGCGCGGCGCCCCACCCGGCCCGTTCCGGACCCGGGCTCGCCGAGACCAGGTCGCGCAGGAGGTCGCGCTCCTGGGAGAGCGTCGTCCAGGCGGTCCCGCCGCGCCGCTCGAAACCGGTTGGTACCCGGCCTCCGCGCCCACTGCCCGGCGGAGCCGGCGCGAGCGCGATCCCGGCCACCAGTGCCATCGCGAGCACCATCCTCGCCGTCCACGCCCTCATCCCCGAACCACCTTCCCCTTCACCACGATCGACACCCCGCCACCGCCCCGAGCGATCGCCCACGCACCCACGCCGTCGTCGAACCCGCGTATCGAACCCGGGCGTCGGACCCGGGCGCCGAACCCACGCGCCGAACCCACGCGTCGAGCCCGCCCGTCGGACCCGCGTGCCGAGCCCGCCCGTCGGACCCGCGCGTCGAGCCCGCGTGCCGAGCCCGCCCGTCGGACCCACGCGTCGAGCCCGCGTGCCGAGCCCGCCCGTCGGACCCACGCGTCGGACCCGCGTGCCGAACCCACGCGTCGAGCCCGCGCGTCGGACCCGCGTGCCGAGCCCGCGCGTCGGACCCGCCCGTCGAGCCCGCCCGTCGGACCCGCGTGCCGAGCCCGCGCGTCGGACCCGCGCGTCGAGCCCGCGTGCCGAGCCCGCCCGTCGGACCCGCCCGTCGAGCCCGCGCGTCGGACCCGCGTGCCGAGCCCGCGTGCCGAGCCCGCGTGCCGAGCCCGCGTGCCGAGCCCGCGTGCCGAGCCCGCGCGTCGAGCCCGCGCGTCGAGCCCGCGCGTCGAGCCCGCGCGTCGAGCCCGCGCGTCGAGCCCGCGCGTCGAGCCCGCGCGTCGAGCCCGCGTGCCGAGCCCGCGCGTCGAACCCGCCCGTCGAACCCGCCCGTCGAACCCACGCGTCGAACCCACCCGTCGGACCCGCGCGTCGGACCCGCCCGTCGAACCCGCCCGTCGGACCCGCGTGCCGAGCCCGCGTGCCGAACCCACGCGTCGAGCCCGCCCGTCGGACCCGCGCGCCGAGCCCACACGCCGAGCCCGCGCATCGGACCCACGCATGGAACCCACCCGCCGAGCCCGCATTTCGAACCCGCACGTTTTCGGCCGTCACCCACCCCCACCCGGTGTCCGTTCGCGGTCCTTCCGTCCCTCCGCCTCCACACCTCGGCAACAGAGCATGGCCTGCGATAGGGAGTTGATGGGAGAGCCGGACTCCCCTAGGCTCGCTGATTCCGCTGTCCCACCCAGTGCAGTGATCGGGAACCGTCCTCGGCGCCCGGCACCGGTGGGCCGCGCGGGCCGCCGCCTTCGGGCGCCCGGCCCGTGCCCTCCGCAGGGGCGCACCAGGACGTGACATCGCGCACGGCCGGGCTCCGATCCGTCGCCGCCACGAACCGGAGAGACATGTCCGCGCCCGCCACACCCGGCCCCGCCCTGCCCACCCACGACGCGCTCGCCGTCGAACGCGCCTACCTCGACTCCTCCCGCGCCGCGCTGCGCCGGATGCGCGAGGAGACCGAGGCACTGGACCTGCGCGATGTCGGTGCCACCGCCGTCGCCAACGAGACCGCACAACACCTGATCGCCAAGCGGATCGCCGCGCTGGCCGACCACGCCGGCTCGCCGCTGTTCTTCGGCCGGGTCGACGGCCGGTTCGCCGACGGCGTCGAGGGCGTCGAACCGGTCGAGGTGAGCGCCGACCCGAGCAAGCCGGTCGAGTCCTTCTGGATCGGCCGCCGACACGTGCACGACGAACTCGGCGACCCGATGGTGGTGGACTGGCGCGCGCCGCTGTCCCGCGCCTTCTACCAGGCCAACCGCGCCGAGCCGCTCGGCGTCGAACTGCGCCGCCGGTTCGGCTGGACGGCGGGCGAGCTGACCGCGTTCGAGGACGAGCACCTGAGCGACCCGGACGAGGCGGACACCGCGAGCGGGATTCTCGCGGCGGAGATCGAGCGCCCGCGCGTGGGGCCGATGCGCGACATCGTCGCGACCATCCAGCCCGAGCAGGACGAGATCGTGCGCTCCGACCTGGGCCGCACGCTGTGCGTCCAGGGCGCGCCCGGCACCGGCAAGACCGCCGTCGGCCTGCACCGCGTGGCCTGGCTGCTGTACGCCTACCGGGACCGCCTCGCCCGCAGCGGCACCCTGGTGGTCGGCCCGAACCGGTCCTTCCTCGACTACATCCAGCAGGTGCTGCCCGCGCTCGGCGAGATCGAGGTCGGCCAGACCACCGTCGAGGACCTGGTCACCCGCACCTCCAAGATCAAGGTCCGGGCACTCGACGAGGCGGAGTCCGGCACGATCAAGGGCGACGCGCGGATGGCCGAGGTGCTCCGGCGCGCGGTGTGGTCTGGGCTGCGCGCGCCGACCGAGTCGGTGGCCGTGGTCCGCGACTCGCGCACATGGCGACTGGCGGTGTACGAGGTCGAGGAACTGGTGGCCGCGCTGCGCACGCGCGACGTGCGCTACGGCGCCGCGCGCGACATGCTCCGCCAACGGCTCGCGCACGCGCTGCTGACCAAGATGGAGGAGCGCGGCGAATCCCCGGACGACCGGGTCCAGGACGCGGTCGCGCGCAGCCGACCGGTCAAGGCGGCGGTGGACGCGATCTGGCCCGCGGTGGACCCGCTCAAGCTGGTGTTCCGGCTGCTGGGCGACGCCGGGTTCCGGGCCGCGTGCGCGGACGGCGTACTGACCGCCGACGAACAGGCCGCGATCGGCTGGGCCACGCCGCCGCGCGGGGTGGGATCCGCGCGCTGGACCGTGGCCGACGCGGTGCTCGTGGACGAGACCGCCGACCTGCTCTACCGCACCGGCGGCTACGGACACGTGGTGATCGACGAGGCGCAGGACCTGTCCCCGATGCAACTGCGCGCGGTGGGCCGGCGTTGTTCCACCGGCTCGGCCACGGTGCTCGGCGACATCGCGCAGGGCACCACGCCGTGGGCCACCCTCGGCTGGGCGCAGACGCTGCACCACCTGGGGCACGAGGGGGCCAGGGTCGAGGAGCTGACCCGGGGCTTCCGAGTGCCGCTCCAGATCCTGGAGTTCGCGAGCCGGCTGCTGCCGGTGATCGCCCCCGGCCTGGCCCCGGCGTCCTCGGTCCGCCAGGCGGCCGGCGCACTCGCCCTGCGCCCGGTCGAGGCCGACGAACTGGCCGCCCGGTCCGCCGACGCGGCCCTGGAACTGCTCGCGCACGAAGGCTCGATCGGCCTGATCTGCGCCGACGCGCGGGTGTCGGAGGTCGCCGACGCGTTGCGCGCGACCGGCGCCGCGCACCGGGTGCTGGGCGAGGAGGGCGGCGCCGAGGAGGCCCGGATCAGCGTGGTGCCCGCGTCACTGGCCAAGGGTCTGGAGTTCGACCACGTCGCGGTCGCCGAACCGGCCGAGATCGTGGACGCCGAGGCCCAGGGGCTGCGCCGGCTCTACGTGGTGCTCACCCGCGCGGTGTCCGCGCTGGTCGTGCTGCACGCGCGCCCGCTCCCGGAACCGCTGGCGGTACCGGTCCTGCCGCATCGGTGACGGGCATCCAATACGAGTGAACCGCGTGTGTCGAACCGGTTGGTGGTCGGCTTCGCTCGCTCGTTCTGCCATGCTGGCCGGGTGGAACGTATCCAGGAGTCCGCGACTGTGACACTGCGGGACCAATGGGCCCGGCTCGTCGGTGAGCACGCCGAGGCGGGCGCCGTCGTCGAGAGCCTGCTGGCGCGCTATGCCGAGCCGCACCGCCGCTATCACGACACCGACCATCTGCGCACCGTGCTCGACCTGGTCGGCGAACTGGCCTACGAGGCCGACGACGCCGACGCGGTCGTGCTCGCCGCGTGGTTCCACGACGCGGTCTACGACCCGGCCCGGGCCGACAACGAGGAGCGCAGCGCGCGGCTGGCCGAGCGCGGCCTGCGCGAGGCGGGCGTGGACCCGGCCCTGGTGGCCGAGACGGTGCGCCTGGTCCGGGTGACCGCCGAGCACGCGCCCGGCGAGCACGACCACAACGCGCACGTCCTGTGCGACGCGGACCTGGCCATCCTGGCCGCCGACCGCGAGCGCTACGAGGCGTACACGGCGGCGGTCCGCGAGGAGTACGCGTTCGTTCCGGACGAGGCGTTCCGCGCCGCCCGCGCCGCCGTGCTGCGCGACCTGATGTCGCTGCCCCGGCTGTTCCACACCCGCCTGGGCGCGGCACGGTACGAGGAGGCGGCCCGCTACAACATGCGCGCCGAGCTGGAACGACTCGAGGGCACGATCCCGCGCCAGCAGTCCTGACCCGGCGCCTGCCGGCTCGGCACGGCGGACGCCGCCGCGTCTAGCGCGGGCGGTACCGCTTGCGCCGGCGCAGCCCCGCCCGGGTCAGCCGGATCACCAGTTCCCGACTGGAGACCGGCTCGGCCCCGTTCGCCACCGCCCGCGCGTACAGGTCGGCCGGGACGTCGTAGTGATCCCGGTCGAACGCACGCTCCGGCGCGCCGAGTTCGCGTGCGAACGCGTGCAGTTCGGCGTGCGAGACGTCGCTGACGAGGTGCGACCACAGCCGCCCGCGTCCGGGCCAGGCCGGGGGATCGATGAGGAGTGCCACGCCGTCGATTCTCGTATACGCCGCGATCGCGCACACTTGTGGACCATGAGCAAGGATCCGACCGACGTCGCCCTGTTGACCGCCCGCGCCCTGGTCCTGGCCGATTTGCGCACGCACGGCGTCGAGACCCCCGAGACCGTGACCGTGGTCGAGCACGCGCTGGTCGAGCGCAAGTGGTGGGTCGAGCAGTGGCCCGACGGCGCCGCGTACGTCCCCGGACTGATCGGCCAGGACGTCCAGGAGGCGCTCACCGAGCAGGGCACGGTGTGGCCGCCGTGCCCGCGGCACGACGACCACCCGCTCTACCTCGAACCCGAGCTGGGCGAGGACCCGCACTGGGTCTGCGAACGGGACGCCGAGGTGATCGCCCCGCTCGGCGGCCTCGCGCCCACTCAGCCGCCGAACGAGCGCGCCGTCAACGACGCGTAGATCGGCCGGTCGCCGCCGACCGCGTACGCGCCGACCAGCCGCTCGCTCTGCGCCCGGCCCACGGTGACACCGGCGGCCGTGTGCTCCGGCGTCACCGTCACCACCTGCGCGCCGGCGGCGTCCAGCGTGTGCTCGGCGCGCCGCCGCTCCTCGGCGTCGGCGACCCGCAGCGCCTGGGCGAGCACGTCGTACGGGTCGCCGGCCGCCGCGCCGTCGCGGCCGGGCAGGCTCAGCACGGTCCGGCTCGGCGGCGGATCACCCGCGTCGTGCAGGCCGTAACGCAGCGCCTCCGCGCCGTAGCAGAACCGGATCAGCGGCTCCCACATCGCCGACCAGTACGCCCGCGAGGGCGCCCGCTCGATCCCGGCGATCTCGCCGTCCAGCAGCACCACCGCGCCCACCTGCTCGTCGACGCACTCGAACTCGGCGACGAAACGTTCGAGCTCGAGCGCGAAGTGCTTCAGGAACAGCGCCAGGTTCCCGGTCTCGGCGAGGCCGGAGGACACGTTGAAGCGCTGCACGGCCGGCCACAACCTGCTGTACCCGTCCGCGTCCGCGCTCGCCGACGCGGCGGCGCGCAGCGCGAGCGGCAGCACGGCGAGCGGCCGCGGCGCCTCGGGGATCAGCCCGGGCTGGGTCTGCTGGACGCACATCGCCGCGTCGAAGGCGAGCCGATCCGAGGGCTCGACCATGGCGGCGCGTGGCATCGCGTGGTCCTGCGCGCTCTGCTCGACGATCACCGCGAGGTGGCACGGGACCAGCGCGACGTTCGGCGTGTGGTTGACGAAGGTGAGCGTGCCGTAGCCACTCGTGCCGATCCACAGATCGGTCGGGAGCGTCACTGCGGGCGCGTCGCAGGTGTCGCCGAGCAGCGGCAACACCTGCATCCGGCCGACGCTCTGCACCCGACCCAGGGTGCAGCCGGTCAGCAGGTCGCCGATCGGCAGCGCGTCGTGGGCGAGGGTGTTCATCCGGTCACCTCCAGGTGGGCCAGGCGCAGCAGGGCGGGTACGGCGGCGGCCGGGTCGGCGGCCAACATCAGCCGGCACCAAGCGAGTTCGAGAACCTCGGGACGATGGACGGGGGCCGTGGGCAGGTTCGGCGCGTAGCCGCGCAGGCCGCCCGCCTCGGCCGCGAGCACGGGCGAGAGCTGGACCACCGGCACCGCGACGCCGAGGGTGTGCGCGGCGTCGAGCACCTGTGCGAACCGCCCGGCGGGCGCGTTCTCGTAGCCGTCGCCGATCACCACGATCAGCTCGGCGCCGGTGCGCAGCGCGGCGACCAGGGCCTCGGCCGCCGCCGTGGCGCCGGTGGGTCGCACCAGTCGGCCGTCCGGGGCGCCGCCGATCCACACGTCGTGGCACTCGCCCGCCGCCGCCCGCAGCGCGTCGCGCAGCGCGAGCACCGTGGCGATCGGCCGCAGCGGCTGATCGGCGCCACCGCGCATCGAGGCGGACCCGTCCAGGACCAGGGCGATCCGACGGCCGGCCAGGTCGAGCCCGGCGGCACCGGCCGCGGCCCGCCGATCCAGCGCCGCGGCGACCTCGTCGGTCATCCCGGTCGCGAACGCGTAGAGGTAGAGCCGGACCGCGTCGTAGCGGTCGAGGTCGACCTCGACCTCGACGCCCGCGCGCTCGGCCTGCCGCTGTCCGGCGAGCCGCTGGCCGACGGTCAGCCGATCGGCGGTCAGCGCCAGGACGCGCGCGGGCTTCTCGTCCGGGTGGAATCGGCCGCGCAGCCCTTCGAGCGTCTCCAGCGGCAGTGCCGCGCCCGCGTCCAGGTCGGTGCGGGCGGCTCGATACGCGACCGGGAGCGGCAGCGTGTACGGGCCGTCGGCGCCGAGCACGAACGCGACGCACTCGCGCGTGACGGCGGCGTCGGCCGGGTCGGGCGCCCAGCGGTCGAGCTCGCGGGCTAGGATGCGCAGTTCCTTCGGGTCGAGTTCCGCGCCGGCGAGCTGCTTGGTCAGGATCGAGCGCAGGATGCCGCTCAGCCGAAGACCCCACGCGTGCCGCAGGGCGCCGGCGAGCTTGTCCCGGTAGCGCACCGACCACAACTCCAGTGAGCCGGAGCCCAGGACGCTGCGCAGGATCAGCCGGCGCACCCGCGCGTTGTTGACCCGCCGCTCGGCCAGCAGCCCGAACAGCTTGAGTCGGCGCGGCACGGTCAGCGCGGCCACCGCGTCGTACACGGCGGTGCCGTCGTCCTCGCGCGCGGGCGTGTCGAGCAGGTGCAGCACGCCGAGCTGCCGGCTGCGGTCGGTGGCTCCGGGGGAGCACACCAGACCCGCGTACAACCGCCGGTCCAGTGCGATCATCGCGCGGTGCGCGTCCTGCTCCAAGGCGAGCTGCTCGTCGCGGGTGTTGTAGAAGGAGGCCCGCCCGGTCGCGGCCACGGCGACGTCCAGGAAGCGGACGACGGTGGCGGCGGCCTCGGCGCGGGCCGGATTGTCGGCGCTCAGGGCGCGGGTGATCTCGGTCATCGAAAGGCTCCCCCGTGGGCACCCGGGGCAGGTCGCGGGTCCGGTGTGTGGTCCCCGGACGAACCTGGGACCGCTTCCGACCCATGGGAAACGGCTCTGTACGAACACGCAGTTCCCCGGGTGCGATGGCACGCGACTCCGGGCAGGTCACGGGTCCCGGATAGGGATTCGAACCCCAAGCACCCCAAAAGCGCTTGTACGCCAAGACAGAAGGAACGCGTAGTTCCCGGAGTCGCACCACGAGCCTACGAGCGAGGTGCCGCCGACGCCGGCCAATATCGGTCGAGTCGAATCAGACCCCGAAGAGCGACGTATCGAGGTCGATTCCGAAAGGCTCGGGGATGGTGATCGACTCGCCGATCGATACCCGGAGTTCCCCGTGGTATCTCCTGCCGTCGGGCGCGGAGAAGAGCTTCACGGAAGGACCCTCCTTGTCCCAGCGGTCGATGAGCAGGTAGAGCGGCACCTGGGCCCGGGCGTAGGCCTCGAGCTTGGTTACCCGATCGTGGTCCGCATTGTCCTTGGAGGTGATCTCGGCGATGAGGAGGGCGCACCGTGCCGGGGTCGGCGCCGTGTCGTGTTCGGGATCCAACCCGATGTCGTCGACCGGCATCACGACGACGTCCGGGATGTAGAGCCGAAACATCGGCGCGATACTCACACCGAGCGTTTGGAAGATCTCACAGTTCTCCGGGGTGACCGTAAGCAACGCCCGCTGGAGGCGGGACGCAATCAGATTGTGCGTATTTGCCGGCGGTGGCGACATGACGATGCTTCCCCCCGTGATCTCGGCGCGCCAGCCGTCGGGCACGTCCAGCTCCTGCCACGTGGACACCAGTCGGTGCCAGGTGTCGCTCGCCTCGATCACGGGTGCGGTCATGTCGTCCACCTCATCCACCTCGGTCCGCGCTGTAGCAGGAGCGACGCTATGTGCCGCCCGGAGACCATTTCAGGGTAAGTCGCCACCGCCACTCGAACGAGCGAACACGCTTCGAACACCGCCGCAATCCGTCCCGGGAACGCGAAAGAGGCGGCCCCCCGAAGGGGACCGCCTCTCGCGTCAAGACCGTGCGGGTCTACCGATCCTCAGCGGATCAGAAGTCCATGCCGCCCATGTCCGGAGCGCCGCCGGCCGGGGCCGGGTTCTTCTCCGGCTTGTCGGCGATGACAGCCTCGGTGGTCAGGAACAGCGCGGCGATCGACGCGGCGTTCTGCAGCGCGGAACGGGTGACCTTCGCCGGGTCGATGATGCCCTCGGCGATGAGGTCCACGTACTCGCCGGTCGCGGCGTTGAGGCCGTGACCCGGGGTCAGGTTGCGCACCTTCTCCACAACCACGCCGCCCTCGAGGCCGGCGTTGACCGCGATCTGCTTGAGCGGGGCCTCGACGGCCAGGCGCACGATGTTCGCGCCGGTCGCCTCGTCGCCGTCCAGCTCGAGCTTGTCGAACGCGATGGTCGACGCCTGGAGCAGGGCCACGCCACCACCGGCGACGATGCCCTCTTCGACGGCGGCCTTCGCGTTGCGCACCGCGTCCTCGATGCGGTGCTTGCGCTCCTTGAGCTCGACCTCGGTCGCGGCGCCGGCCTTGATCACGGCAACGCCGCCGGCCAGCTTCGCGAGACGCTCCTGGAGCTTCTCGCGGTCGTAGTCCGAGTCCGAGTTCTCGATCTCGGCGCGGATCTGGTTGACCCGACCCGCGACCTGGTCCGAGTCACCGGCACCGTCGACGATGGTCGTCTCGTCCTTGGTGACGACGACCTTGCGGGCGCGGCCGAGGAGTTCGAGACCCGCGGTGTCGAGCTTGAGGCCGACCTCCTCGGAGATGACCTGGCCACCGGTGAGGATGGCGATGTCGCCGAGCATGGCCTTGCGACGGTCGCCGAAGCCCGGCGCCTTGACGGCGACGGACTTGAAGGTGCCGCGGATCTTGTTGACGACGAGCGTGGCCAGGGCCTCGCCCTCGACGTCCTCGGAGATGATCATGAGCGGCTTACCCGACTGCATGACCTTCTCCAGCAGCGGGAGGAGGTCCTTCACCGAGGTGATCTTCGAGTTGACGATGAGCACGTAGGCGTCTTCGAGGACGGCCTCCATGCGCTCCATGTCGGTCGCGAAGTACGGCGAGATGTAGCCCTTGTCGAAGCGCATGCCCTCGGTGAGCTCGAGCTCGAGACCGAAGGTGTTGCTCTCCTCGACGGTGATGACGCCTTCCTTGCCGACCTTGTCCATGGCCTCGGCGATCATCTCGCCGATCAGGGGGTCCGCGGCGGAGATCGAGGCGGTGGAGGCGATCTGCTCCTTCGTCTCGACGTCCTTGGCAAGCGCGAGAAGCTGCTCGGAGACGGCCTCGACGGCCTTCTCGATGCCACGCTTGAGGGCCATCGGGTTCGCGCCGGCGGCCACGTTGCGCAGGCCCTCGCGTACGAGCGCCTGGGCGAGGACGGTCGCGGTCGTCGTGCCGTCACCGGCGACGTCGTCCGTCTTCTTCGCGACCTCCTTGACCAGCTCCGCACCGATCTTCTCGTACGGGTCCTCGAGCTCGATCTCCTTGGCGATGCTCACACCATCGTTGGTGATGGTGGGCGCACCCCACTTCTTCTCGAGCACGACGTTGCGGCCCTTGGGGCCCAGCGTGACCTTGACGGCGTCGGCGAGCTGGTTCATCCCGCGCTCGAGGCCGCGGCGCGCTTCCTCGTTGAACGCGATGATCTTGGCCATGTGGTGAAGTCCTCCCAGAACGGGGGTGAGTGCCGGACCGCACAGGTGCCCGCGACGGACGACCCGACCACCGCGAGGATCCCTCCCTCACGGGTGCCGAGCCTCACCGGCTCGGTCCGTTTCTGTCACTCTCACATCCAGAGTGCTAACGCCAATGATTAGCACTCGACCATGCCGAGTGCAAGCGCAACGGCCGGTCCCGACCCGTCCGCGCACACCCCCGCGCGTGTCGCACGAAGCGCGGGTCCGCACGGCCGCACGTACAACGACCGGGGCCCGGCCCCCGCATGGCGGGAAGGCCGGGCCCCGGTCGCTGATCACACCCGATACGCATCCGATCCGACCATCGGACAACAGGCCGGACGAGAGATCGGGACAAGTGTTGTGCTGCGATGTGTCGTGCAGTCCGTGGTGTGGACCGTTTCAAGCAGAGGAGCGGATGCCCCCTGGTTCAGGCGGTGACGCGGACCATGTCGGCCTGCGGCCCCTTCTGCCCCTGCGAGATCTCGAACTCGACTCGCTGCCCCTCCTCGAGCGTCCGGTACCCGTCCATCTGGATCGCGCTGTAGTGGACGAAAACGTCCGCACCACCGTCGACCGCGATGAAGCCGTACCCCTTCTCCGCGTTGAACCACTTGACGGCGCCCTGAGCCATTCCTAACTCCCCTGTTACTGGCCCTTTCACGGATACTGCACGCCGCAGCTCCGGGTTCGTATCCAGAAGGACCCGGCCTTCCGCTACGACCGCGGCTGAATGTATCCGGACGGATGCCCGGAGCAACAGGTCAATCGGACGAGAATTCCCGAGTGAATAAAGCTCGCATTCTTCGTGAATCACCAGGAAAGCCGTATTTCAATACGTCAGGAAAACGACTTTCGATACATATCGGGTGTGATCTCGACCACGGGTTTACCGACGCAACGCCGCCAAAGCGGGGAAATGGACCCGGGTAAACACGTGTAACGCACGTCGGCCGGGGAGAGAGGAAATCCGCCGCCCGGTGCTCCGGACGGCGGATTTCTCGGTTCCGTTTCGTGGTCCGTGCCGATGAAGATCGACAAGGTCGCCTATCGCGTCAGCAACCGCCGGCGACCGCCGGGATGATCGAAACGCTGCCGTTGTCGGGGATCGTGGTGGCGAGACCGTCCGCGAAGCGCACGTCCTCGTCGTTCACGTACAGATTCACAAAGCGGCGCAGCTTGCCCTCGTCGTCGAGGATGCGTGCGCGAATTCCGGTGTGGTCCTTTTCCAGGGCGTCCAGGACCTCGGCGAGGGTGCTTCCCTCGACGGACACCTCGGCCGCCCCACCCGTGTAGGTGCGCAGGATCGTCGGGATGCGAACGGAGACGCTCATGCCAGGCCGGCCTTTCGGAAGGATTCCAGAGTGGGTCGAATGGTCGCGGTGGCGCCGGTGGTCGGCGTGACCGCGTCCAACGTCTTGAGGCCGTCGCCCGTGTTGAGCACGACCGTCTCGGCGTCCGGGTCCAGCGCGCCGGACGCGAGCAGCTTGCGCAGGCAGCCGACGGTCACGCCACCGGCGGTCTCGCCGAAGATGCCCTCGGTGCGGGCCAGCAGCTTCATCGCCTCGACCACCTCGGCGTCGGTGACGTCCTCCACCGCGCCGCCGGTGCGCTTGCACACGTCCAGCACGTACGGGCCGTCGGCCGGGTTGCCGATCGCGAGCGACTTGGCGATCGTGTCCGGCCGCACCGGGCGGATCACGTCGTGGCCGGCCTTCCACGCGGCGGCCACCGGGGAGCACCCGGTGGCCTGCGCGCCGAAGATCTTGTACGGCGCGTCCTCGACCAGCCCCAGCGCGATCAGCTCGCGGAAGCCCTTGTCGATCTTGGTGAGCTGCGAACCCGACGCGATCGGGATGACGATCTGCTCGGGCAGCCGCCAGCCGAGCTGCTCGGCGATCTCGTACGCGAGCGTCTTGGAACCCTCGCCGTAGTACGGCCGCAGGTTGACGTTGACGAAGCCCCAGTCCTCACCGGCCGGGTCGCCGATCAGCTCCGAGCAGAACCGGTTGACCTCGTCGTAGGTGCCCTCGATGGCGACCAGCTCGCCGCCGTACACGGCCGCCGTGACGACCTTGCCGGCCTCCAGGTCGGAGGGGATGAACACGCAGCTCCGCAGGCCCGCCCGGGCGGCGGCGGCACCCACCGCGCCGGCCAGGTTGCCGGTGGAGGAGCAGGAGAGGGTGGTGAAGCCGAACGTGCGCGCGGCCTCGACGGCGATCGCGACCACGCGGTCCTTGAAGGAGTGCGTCGGGTTGCCCGAGTCGTCCTTGACGTGCAGCTTCGCGATGCCCAGCTCGCGGCCCAGGTTCTCGGCGCGGACCAGCTTGGTGAAACCGGGGTTCAGATTGGGCCGGGACGCGACGTCCGCGGACACCGGCAGGAGCGGCGCGTAGCGCCAGATGTTCTGCGGGCCGGCCTCGATCTGCTCACGTGTGACGGTGCCGAAGTCGTAGGCCACCTCGAGCGGGCCGAAACAGGACTCGCAGGCGTACTTGGGACCCAGTTCGGTGCGTTCGCCGCACTCGCGACACGACAGCGCGACGGCCGGACCGAAGGAGGTGGAGGTGGAGGTGGCGCTGGTGGAACGGGTGGCGGTGGGTGTCGCCATGGCGAGGGCCTTTCTGTCCTCATCTTTACCCGTGGGGTTCCACGGGCCGGACTTGGCACCTGTCCGATCCGCCGGTGCTCGCTCGCGCCGAAAGCGCGTCACGAGGAATGACGATCGGATGGTTGCCGGGGCTTCAACGGGCCGTTCCCTCTGCCCCTCTGGATGAGCTGCTATGGCGGTGGACACACCCTTCGCGAGGTGGCCGGTCCGCGTTTGTCCGGCACGACGTGCGATCGTCGTTACCGGTGACGACGACTGTAACCGAACCGGTGCCGCGTCGATCATCCGGTCCACCTCGCGAGACGATGGAGGGTGGCCGTGACCGAGGCCGGAACACCGGCGACGACAGGGGATTTCGAACGTGCAGCCCGAGGTGAGCGCCTGGCTTCGACGACGGTCCTCCGTCGCCGCGGACTGGCCCGTCGACAAGCTTCTTGACGCCAAACGAGACACTCGGGTCAGCGTCGTCCTGCCGGCGTTGAACGAGGCGGCGACCGTCGGGGACATCGTCAAGGTGGTCCGCACCGAGCTGATCGAGCGCGCGCCGCTGGTGGACGAACTGGTCGTGGTCGACTCCGGATCGGTCGACGACACCTCCCGGATCGCGGCGGACGCGGGCGCGCGGGTCGTGCACCGCGACGACATCCTGCCCGCGATCCCGGCCGTGCGCGGCAAAGGCGAGGTGTTGTGGCGCTCGCTCCTGGTCACCGACGGCGACATCGTCGCGTTCGTGGACGCCGACCTCAAGGACTTCTCGGCCGACTTCGTCACCGGAATCCTCGGCCCGCTGCTCACCGACACCTCGGTGCAACTGGTCAAGGCGATGTACGACCGGCCGCTGGAGATCGGCGACACGATCGTGCCCGCCGGCGGCGGCCGGGTGACCGAGTTGGTCGCGCGTCCGCTGCTCAACCTGCACTGGCCGGAACTCGCCGGTTTCGTCCAGCCGCTCGGCGGCGAGTACGCGGCCCGCCGCTCGTTGCTGGAACAACTGCCCTTCCCGTGCGGCTACGGCGTCGAGACCGCGATGCTCGTGGACACCCTGCGCCTGGTCGGCCTGGACGCGATGGCCCAGGTGGACGTGGGGGTGCGCCGGCACAACCACCAGGACGAGGCCGGGCTGGGCCGGATGGCGGCGGAGATACTCCAGGCCGTCGAGCGCCGGCTGCGGCGCGGCCCGAACGGCGCGCACCCGGTCGAGCTGAGCACCGCGCTGACCCAGTTCGAGCGGGACGAGGGCGGTTTCCGGCTGCGTACGCACGACGTCGCGGCCCGGGAGCGGCCGGCGATGGCGACCGTGCCCGCCTACCGCGCACGAACCCGCCTGGTCGAGCGCTGATCGCCGGGCGGGGCCGGCGGGCTCAGTTGCCGAGCACCTCCGCGACCTTGCGCACGGTGTTCTCCCGGGCCGCCCGCACCCGGGTCAGCGCCGCGGCCTCACGCTCGATCGCCTGTCGCTGATACGCCACGTCGACCGCGTACCAGGTGCCCGCGACGTTGTGCTCGGCCCGGCAGGCCACCGTCGCGGTCGCCGCCGCGATCTCGCGCGCGCTCGGCACGGGCGTGTCCCAGGCCGGATCGCCGCCCGCCGCCAACGGATCGGGGTAGTCGAACCCCTTCCCCCGCATGCACGTCGACCACAGCGCGAGCACCTGCCGTACCCGAGGATCCGCGCGCGAGCGCTCGAACGACTCCACATCCAGCCGGCTCGGCAGTGCCGCGCGCTCCAGCGCCGGATCGACGCCGAGGGCGAACCGCGCCTCTCCCAGGCAGCCCGGTCCCGGCCGATCGCTGCCCTCGGTCGGCGCCGGCGGCAGCCCGTCCGCCGCCGCGGCGCCGTACAGCGCCACCTCCAGCTCGCGGCCCAGGGCCGGTGCGCTCGGCTTGTCGCCCGCCTTCGCCACTCCCGGCGGCCGAAATCCCCAGCCGGCCACCTCGACCGGGTCGCCCACCCCGTACCGGCGCTCGGTGCGCGAGCGCAGCACCGGTTCGGTGTCCGTCGTAGCGGGGGTCGGATACGTCAGGCCCAGCCGGCCCAGGCAGGCCCGGATCAGCACCTGTTCGGCCGCGGTCTGCCGGGCGCGCTGCTCCGGGGTCGGCAGGTGGGCCGCGATCGGCAGGTCGAGCCGGGCCACCTCGCCCGCCGGCGGGACCGCGCCCGGCGGCGGGAGCGACGGGTCGGCGCGGCCGGGCGCCCGCGCCGCCGGGTCCGCGCGCTCGCCGCTCGCGGTGCACCCCGCCGACGCGGCGCACAACACGACGCCCAGCACGACGCCCACCAGGACGGGGCCCGGGACGCGGCGCGGGCGCACTACTGCGCGGTCCAACTGCCCGACGCGTTGTTGTTCTTCAGCGCCGGATCGAGATTGGCCGTGGACTTCGGACCGATCTCCTGCACCGGGCCCTGATAGTTGCTGCCGTAGTAGATCCGCAGGATGTGCGTCGGATCGTTGTTCCACACCGACGCCGCGTTGTTCTTGACCGCCGTCCACGCGCCGCTGCTGCCGTCCGGGGACGGCATGAACCGGTACCCCGAGTAGTTGGCCACGTTGTACCGATGGTCGAAACGCGCGCCCTTGGCGTTCGAGTTGTAGTACAGACACGCGTCGCCGTCGTTGCACGCGCCGTCGCCCTCGGCGACCGCGGGTGTCGCGCCGCTCGCCAGGATCAACGCGGCGGCCACGGCGCCCGCGGCCAGGCCACGATTGTTGCCCATTCCCGATTCCCCCTTGCCCCGTCGCCCTTTTTCGGACCCCGTCCAACGACCGGGTCCGCGGGGAGAGCCCCGGTCGAACCCGGGCGGGATCGGCCCGACGAGTCAAGAGAAAGCACACCCCCGCTACTCCCGGTAATGACAAGCGCACGTGATACTCGCCACACCGTTCGAGCCGCGGGGGCGATCGGGCCGGGTTTGCGCACCGGGAAGCGTGGCTAGGGTCGGGGCATGAGTGCTCCCCCTCCCGCTGGTGTCCTGGTCGCCTCGAATCGCGGTCCCGTGTCCTTCTCACTGGAGGACGACGGCACGCTGTCCGTCAGTCGCGGCGGCGGCGGACTCGTGTCCGGACTGTCCACCGCGGGCCAGGGGACCGGCGCGGTGTGGGTGTGCTCGGCGCTGGGCGAGGCCGATCGCACCGCGACCCGGGCCGCCCCCTCGGGCCGGCTGGATCTGGCCGGTCACGACACCGGTGGCCTGGCCGTACGGATGCTGGACATCGATCCGGGCACCTTCGCGCGGGCCTACAACGCCATAGCGAATTCGACCCTGTGGTTCGTCCACCACCTGCTCTACGACACCCCGTCCAAGCCGGTCTTCGACGCGCGCTTTCGCAAGGAGTGGGCCTCCTACGAGGCGTACAACCAGGCCTTCGCCGAGGCACTGGCCGACGAGGCCGCCGAGGGCGCGAAGGTGGTCGTGCAGGACTACCACCTCACCCTGGTGCCGGTGCTGCTCCGCCGGCTGCGTCCGGACCTGCGGATCGGGCACTTCTCGCACACCCCGTGGGCGCCGCCGGACTACTTCCGGCTGCTTCCCGACGACATCGCGCGGTTCGTCCTGGAGGGCGTGCTCGGCGCCGACCACGCGGGCTTTTTGACCCGGCGCTGGGCGCTCGCGTTCCTGGACTGCTGCGCGGACGTGCTCGACGCGGTGGTGGACCGGGACGCGATGACCGTCACGCACGCGGGCCACGTGACCGAGATCGGTGTGCACGGCCTGGGCGCGGACGCCGACTTCCTGCGCGAGCGCGCCTCCCGCGCCGACGTGGACACCCGACTCGCCGGGCTGCGCGAGGCGGTGGGCGATCGCCGGGTGATCGTCCGGGTGGACCGCACCGAACTGTCCAAGAACATCGTTCGCGGTCTGCTGGCGTATCGCGAACTGCTGCGCACCCGGCCGGAATGGCTCGGCCGGGTGGTGCACGTCGCGTTCGCCTACCCCTCGCGGCACGACCTCCCGGAGTACCGCGAGTACACCGCCGCCGTGCAGCGGGTGGCCAAGGAGATCGACGACGAGTTCGGCACCGGCGACTGGCAGCCGCTGATCCTGCACGTCAACGACGACTTCCCGCGCTCGCTCGCGGCGTACCGACTGGCCGACGTCGCGCTGGTGAACCCGATCCGGGACGGGATGAACCTGGTCGCCAAGGAGGTGCCGGTGGTCTCGCTGCTGGACGAGGCGCACGGGGGCTGCGCGCTGGTGCTCTCGCGCGAGGCGGGCGCGTTCGAGGAGTTGGGGGAGGACTCGATCGTGGTCAACCCGTTCGACGTGTCGCAGACCACCGAGGCGCTGCACACGGCGCTCACGATGGAGCCCACGGAGCGGCTGCAACGCACCAAGCGGCTGGCCGCGGCGGCGGTCGCGCTCAACCCGCAGCAGTGGTTCCTGGAGCAGTTGGACGCGCTCGGCAAGTAGCCGCGACCGGCGAACCGCCCCCGAACGCCGGTCCGACCGGCGTTCGGGGGCGGCGGCGCTCAGGCCGAGGCGGGCGGGGTGCCGCGGCGGCGCCGGGTGGTCACCACCGCGACCGTGCCGGCGGCGACCAGGGCGACGCCGGCGACACTCGCACCGACCAGGCCGGCGGGCCCGGTGAGCGGCAGGCTGCCGCCGCCGGACTTGCCCGCGCCGCCGGTCGAGCCGCTCGTTGCCGCACCGCCGGTCGACCCGCTCGTCCCGCCGCCGGCGCTCGCCGAACCGGTCGAGCCGGTGCCCGAGGTGCCGCCCGTGGTGGTGCCGGTCGTGCTGCCGGCCCCCGCCGTCGTGCCGGATCCGGCCGTGGTCGAGCCGCCCTTGAAAGAGACCTTCACGAACGCGTCCTGGCTGCGGTCGGGCGAACCGTGCGCGGCCATGGTCAGCACGTAGCACTCGGTCTTGAGGCAGTCGACGTCCTTGCCCGCGCCGTTCTTGTACGAGGCCTTGACGTCGGTGAGGGTGACGGAGAAGGTGCCGTCCGGGTTGATCCCGTCCGCGCCGTACGCCTTGAGCCACTTCGAGGCGCCGTAGTTGCCCGCGTTGGTGGTCCAGTCGGCCTCCTTGGGGCCGAATACGACGTAGATCCCGTTGCCGCTGCCCGCCACGTAGCCGGAGCCCTTGACCGTGACCGACGCGCCGGCCGGTTCCAGACCGGTGCTCGGCGTGACGGTCAGCTTGGCGCCGCCGGCCGCCGCCTGCGGAGCGGCCTGTGGGGCCCGAGCCTGCTCGGCCGCCCCCTGCGGTGCGGCGCGCAGCGACGTGGGGGCGCCGGCGGGCGCCTGCGCGGCGAAGGTCACCGCGACCTTCGCGGCCGGCCCGCCCTCGGCGCCGACCCGCACCTCGAACGCCGGTGCGTCCGGGGCGAATCCGGTGCCCACCCGCAGCGGCGTGGCGACGATGCCCCGCGCGTCGGCGACGAGAGTACGGCTGCCCGTCCGGTCGGCGGTGTCGCCGCCGTAGAGCGCGACGGTGACCCGCGCGCCGGGCGCGAAACCTCGGCCGACGACGGTGATCTCGTCGCCGGCCGCGGCCAGTTCGGTGCTGCGCGAGGCGGTGACGGCGGGTGTGGCCGGGGTCTCGGCGCGGGTGTCGGCGGGGGCGGCGAGGGCGCCGTGGGCGACGGCCGGCACGCCGGCGCCGGCCAGGCCGAGCGCGGCGGCCGCGGTCGCGGCGCGACGGAGGCGGTGCGAGGTGTACATGTGAACTCCTGGAGGGTCGGGGCGGCGACGCGACGGCGGGCGGTCAGCCGGTCGAGTCGGCGGTGACTTCGGTGGGGGCGTCGGCGGCGTTCGGCGCGGCGGCGGCATCGCGCGCGGCGGCGGCCCGGCGACGGCGACGGCGACGGCGACGGCGCAGCACGGTCACCACGTAGGCGATCAGCGCGCCGAGCAGCAGCGTGAGCGCGGCCAGCAGCAGCCACGGCGGCGCCCACACGCTCGTCGACTTCGCGGTCACGGTCGCCGGGTTGCCGGTGACCGTGACGTCCGCGGTGAGTCGACCGGCCGGGAAGACGCCGGTGAATCGTTGGACCACCTCGTGTGTCGCGCCGGGCAGCAACTCGGGGAGGGCGGCGCGGGCGGGTCCACCCAGCCGCCACCCGCCGAGCCCGGTGACGGTGGTCTCGGCGCTCGCCGAGGTGCGCACGTTGCCGGTGTTGCGGACCCGGTAGCGCACGATCGCCTCGCCGCCGCCGGACATCGCGATCGGGTTGTCGTAGGACAGCCGCAGGTCCTCGATCGCCAGGCGCGGCACGGCGGGGCCGTCCACCCGCAGGTACACGCGAGCGCCGACCCGCCGGTCGACGTCGAAGCGCTGCTGTCCGGGGCCGGTCGCCTCGGCCTTGATCGAGGCGACGATGGCACCGGTGTGGTCGCCGGGGCTCGCGTCCGCCGGGACGGTCAGCCGGAACGGGATGTCCGCGCGCTTGCCCGGCGCGATCGTGTACGTCTCGGCGTCGAAGCCGATCCACGCGCCGACGTCCTTGGGCCGCTCGGCGGCGGTCAGCAGGGTCATCCCGCCGTCGGCGGCGAGCACGGCGTCGGTGGCGTACACGCGCAGGGTCAGCGGCTTGTCGCCGAAGTTGGACACGCCGACCACGTCGACCAGGGTCTGTCCGGGCCCGGCGGTCAGCACGAAGTGGTCGCGCCCGCCCGCCGGTTGCACGCCCCAGGTGAACTCGTCGGCGGCCCGGGCGGGCGCCGCGAGCGCGATCAGCGGCAACACGGTGGCGAACAGGGCACACAACAGTCGGGCTGCGGGACGCATGCGGGGGTGCTCCTTTTTTGGGCGACTTCGTCGCCGGCTCGCGAGGCGCCGCTTTTTCTTTCCCCCGCTTCGCTCCTCCAAGAAAAAGCGGCCCCTCGCTCGGGACGGTGTGTCCCTCCGCTTCGCTCCGGGCC
>NZ_JBVHLU010000133.1:0-24372 GCF_055558835.1 Embleya sp. NPDC025285 | reverse complement strand
CGGGACGGTCGATCGACCGTCCCGCCCCGCTCGCCCACCGGTCCGTGTCGGCCGGGAGGCGTCCTACATGCCCAGCGTCGCGGCCAGGTCCCGCTTCAGTCGCTCCAACGCCGCGTACGCCGCCGCGCGGGCGCCGTCGACACCGACCTCGGCGATCCGCTTCGGGGCGACCACGACCTCCAGGTAGGCCTTGAGCTTGGGTTCGGTCCCGGAGGGCCGCACCACGACGCGGCCCGCGAGCAGGTCCACGCCGTCGCCGGCCAGCGTGTAGCGCAGACCGTCGGTGGGCGGCAGGCCGTCGGCCGGCGGGTGCAGCAGGTCCTCGGCGCTCGTCACGGCCAGCCCTCCGAGCGTGCGCGGGGCCCGCTCGCGCAGCCCCCGCATCGCGTCCGCGATCAGTTCGAGGCGATCCACCCGCACCGAATACTGGTCGGTCGCGTACAGCCCGTACCGGGTCGCGACGGCGTCCAGCAGGTCGGGGAGCGTGCGGCCGTCCCGCTTGGCGCGGGCCGCGAGTTCGGCCAGCATCAGCGCGGCGGTGACGCCGTCCTTGTCGCACACCCCGGCCGGGTCCACGCAGTAGCCCAGCGCCTCCTCGTACGCGAACGCCAGGTCGGGCACGCGGGCGAGCCACTTGAAGCCGGTCAGCGTCTCGGTGTGGGCGATGCCGTTCGCGCGCGCGATCGCGCCCAGCAGCGAGGAGGACACGATCGTGGTGGCCAGCACGCCGTCGGTGCCCCGGCGGGCCACCTCGTCGCCGAGCAGCGCGCCGACCTCGTCGCCGCGCAACATCCGCCAGCCGCCCGCGACCGCGGGGTCCGGTACCGCGACCGCGCACCGGTCGGCGTCCGGGTCGTTGGCGATCACCACGTCCGCGTCCTCGGCGAGCGCGGTGCGGAACGCGAGGTCCATCGCCCCGGGCTCCTCCGGGTTCGGGAAGGCCACGGTCGGGAAGTCCGGGTCCGGGTCGGCCTGTTCGGGCACCGGTCGAACGTCGGCGAAGCCCGCGCGGTCGAACGCGCCGAGCATCACGGTGGTGCCCACGCCGTGCATCGCGGTGTGCACGATCCGCACGGCGCGCGGCCCGGTCGGGTCGACGACGGTCACGGCGCGGTCGAGGTAGGAGTCGATCAACGCCTCGCCGAGCGTCTCCCAGCCGTCCTCGGCCATCGGCACGTCGGCCAGGGAGCGGACCGCCGCGATGTGCCCGGCGATCTCCGCGTCGGCGGGCGGCACGATCTGCGACCCGTCGCCGAGGTAGACCTTGTAGCCGTTGTCGCGCGGCGGGTTGTGGCTCGCGGTGACCATCACCCCCGCGACGCAGCCCAGGTGCCGGATCGCGTAGGCCAGCACCGGCGTGGGCAGCGGGCGGGGCAGCAGCAGCGCGTGCAGCCCGGCCGCCTCCATGACGGCGGCGGTGTCCCGGGCGAACACGTCGGACTTGTGCCGCGCGTCGAACCCGATCACCACCGCGTTGCGGGTCGCGGCGGGCGCGGCGGTGTCGGTGACGTACGCGGTCTTGAGGTACGCGGCCAGACCCGCCGCCGCGCGGATCACCACCGCGCGGTTCATCCGGTTCGGCCCGGCGCCCAATTCGCCGCGCAGCCCCGCGGTGCCGAACTGGAGCAACCCGGCGAAACGATCCGCGAGGCCCTCCCGATCGTCCGCCTCGAGCAACGCCTCGAGTTCGGCCCGGGTGTCCGGGTCCGGGTCCTCGGCCAGCCAGGCGCGTGCGATCTCGATGACGTCGCTCAACACGGACTCCTCGGTGCGGAAAGGATCAAAGAGGACGGGAACGGTGCTGCGGGCGCTCAGATGCGCGGCAGCACCCGGGTCAGCAGTCGGCCCATGCGCTCGGCGGACGCGCGTCCGGCGGCCAGGACCTCTTCGTGGTTGAGCGGCTCGCCGGTCATGCCCGCGGCGAGGTTGGTGACCAGCGAGATGCCCAGGATCTCGGCGCCGGCCTCGCGCGCCGCGATCGCCTCGATGGTCGTGGACATTCCGACGAGGTGCCCGCCGATCGCGCGGACCATGCCGATCTCGGCCGGGGTCTCGTAGTGCGGGCCGGGGAACTGCACGTACACGCCCTCTTCGAGGTCGGGCTCGACCTCGCGACACAACGCGCGTAGCCGCGGCGAATAAAGGTCGGTCAGGTCGACGAAGTTGGCCCCGACGATGGGCGACGCGGCGGTCAGGTTGATGTGGTCGCTGATCAGCACCGGCTGACCGGGCACGAAGGACGGGCGCAGGCCGCCGCAGCCGTTGGTCAGCACGACGGCCTTGCAGCCGGCCGCGACCGCGGTGCGCACGCCGTGCGCGACGGCCGCGACGCCGTGCCCCTCGTAGAGGTGGGTGCGGCCGAGGAAGACCAGCGCGCGGCGGTCGCCGATGACCAGCGAGCGGACGGTGCCGGCGTGGCCCTCGACGGCGGGCGGCGGGAAGCCGGGCAGCTCGGTGACCGGGAACTCGTGCTCCGGGTCGCCCAGCATGTCGGCGGCGGGCACCCAGCCAGAGCCCATGACGAGCGCGATGTCGTGCGTCGCGGCACCGGTGAGCCGCTGAAGGCTTTCGGCGGCCTCGGCGGCGGCCGTGTACGGGTCGTGGCTATCCAATACGTTCACATCGATGAGCGTAAATGCTGTACCCGCAAAGGGCGCGAGCGGGGTCTATGCGCGTAGAAGACTGTGATACGACCGCAATGACAGCGGGGGACGACTGGTGCGGGTTTGTGGCGATACGTCCGTTCAGATGATCCGGTCGGACCGGGATCGTGTCGGTCGCCACTCGGACGCGCGAGACCTCGACGCGGCGGGTGTACACACCTGGGGTCGGCCGCCCGAGGGTCGCCTCCGGCTCGGCCGGCCGGATCGGTCTTCGGGCCCGGCCGGGTGTGCCGCGGGCTACGTGCAGGGGCGGTTGCGGAGTTCCTTGACGTAGTCGTCGGGGGCGCCGGCGGACTCGGCCGACTCGGCGACCATGCCGAGGTAGCGCGCCGAGGGCAGGCCACCCTCGTAGTCGTTGAGCACGTACAGCCACGCGACCTGCTCGCCGAACAGGGACTCCACCCGGACCCGGACCTTGCGGTACAGGCCCAGCGGCATGCCCTCCCACCGGTCGAGGTCGGGCTCGTCCATCTCGGCCAGGTCGTACAACGCGACGAATACCTGGGACAACTCGTCCTCGACGACCGTGGCCAGCGATCCGTCCCAGCCCAACTGCTCGCCGCCGAAGGTCAGCCGCCAGCCGGGCAGCCAACCGGTGTGGCGCAGAGGGGAGTGCGGGGCACGCCGAGCCATCTGCCGCGCGTCGAGGTTGCTTGCGTACGCGGCGTAGAGGGGCATGGCCGCAGCCTACGCGACGCGCGGTCATGGGAGAGAATGACACCCGTGACTCGGATTGTGATCGTAGGCGGAGGACCCGGCGGGTACGAGGCGGCTTTGGTCGCGGCACAGCTCGGAGCCGAGGTGACGGTGGTAGAGCGCGAAGGGGTGGGTGGTGCGGCGGTACTGACGGACTGTGTCCCGTCCAAGACCCTGATCGCCACGGCCGAGGTCATGACGAACTTCGCCGACTCGCACCACGAGCTCGGCATCTACGTCGACGACGGCACCCCGGGCACGCTGGATCGCCCGATCGTGGGCGTGGACCTGGGCGTGGTCAACCGACGCGTACTGCAGCTGGCCAAGGCCCAGTCCAACGACATCGGGCAGAGCGTCACCCGCGCCGGCGTGCGGGTGCTGCGCGGCACCGCCCGGCTGGACGGGCCGCGCCGCGTGGTGGCCGACCTCGCCGACGGCTCCGAGCGCACGCTCGACGCGGACGCGATCCTTATCTCCACCGGCGCCCACCCGCGCGAGATCCCGGGTGCTGAGCCGGACGGCGAGCGGATCCTGAACTGGAAGCAGATGTACGGCCTGTCCGAGCTGCCGCGCGAGCTGATCGTGGTCGGCTCCGGGGTCACCGGCGCCGAGTTCGCCGGTGCCTACCAGGCGCTCGGCTCCAAGGTGACCCTGGTCTCCAGTCGCGACCGGGTGCTCCCGGGCGAGGACCCGGACGCGGCCGAGGTGCTCGAAGGCGTCTTCCGGCGGCGCGGGATGCGGGTCATGTCGCGCTCGCGCGCGGAGAGCGTCAAGCGGGACGGGGACAGCGTCATCGTCACCCTGACCGACGGTCGGATCGTCGAGGGAAGCCACTGCCTGGTCGCGGTCGGCGCGATCCCCAACACCGCGGGCATCGGGCTGGAGGAGGCCGGCGTCTTCCTCAAGGACACCGGACACGTGCGGGTGGACCGGGTTTCGCGCACCACCGCGAACGGGGTGTACTCGGCGGGCGACTGCACCGGCGTGTTCGCGCTCGCGTCGGTGGCGGCGATGCAGGGCCGGATCGCGATGTACCACATGCTCGGCGACGCGGTGGCGCCGCTGAATCTCAAGGCCGTGTCCTCGAACGTGTTCACCGACCCCGAGATCGCCACGGTCGGATATACCCAGGCCGCGATCGACGCGGGCGAGATCGACGCGCGCGGCGTCAAGCTGCCGCTGTCGCGCAACCCGCGGGCCAAGATGCAGGGCATTCACGACGGCTTCGTGAAGCTGTTCTGTCGGCCGGGCACCGGCATCGTGGTCGGTGGTGTGATCGTGGCGCCGCGCGCGAGCGAGTTGATCCACACCGTCGCGCTCGCGGTGGACCTGCACCTGACGGTCGACCAGATCGCCAGCGGATTCACCGTCTACCCGTCGCTTTCGGGTTCGATCGCGGAAGCCGCCCGGCAATTGCACCGGCGCGAGCGTTCCTGACCAAGCGGCCGAATCGGCCGGGTCGAATCCGCCGGGTGGATCCCGGGGTGTCGGGCCGATCCTTATCGGCGCGGGACACCCCGGGCGGCCCCGATGTCAAGATCATCGCAGCCCGGGCCGGGTGGCTCCGGCGCGCGAGGGGCGCGCGTAATTCGGATTCCGCGCCCCTGTGCACTCCACTTACGGGTGGCTTTTCTCGAACATCCGCTGTCCTTCGGGGCCGCCGCGCATACTCGAATCGGACCGGGTGTGATCGCCTCCTCGCGGTGTGTTCGGCGTCCGTCGAGACCGGCTGACGCGGAATCAAAATCTGTGTACAGCAGTGCTATCCGCTTCCCGGTGAGCAGCGTTATGGTTGGCCCTCGCGAACGCTGCGGCTTCGCTGCGCCCGGAAACCGAAGCGGTCTTATCACTTTGATGAACAAGTTCGGGTAAGAGTCGCAAGCGGCTGATAAGAGCCGGTCGTTCGCGTTACCTTCGTCACGTGTTCGCAGCAGAGCGTCGTCAACTGATTCTTGAAATGGTGCGGGCCAACGGAGCGGTGTCCCTTCGGGAGCTCGCCCGGGTGGTCCAGACGTCCGAGGTGACGGTTCGGCGGGACGTGCGGGCCCTGGAAGCCGAAGGGCTGCTCGACCGTCGGCACGGTGGAGCGGTACTGCCCGGTGGGCTGTCCCGTGAGCCGAGCTATTCGCAGAAGACCCACCTCGCGGCGGCGGAGAAGGCGGCCATGGCCGACCTCGCGGTCTCCCTCGTCGACGAGGGGGACGCGATCGTCGTGGGCGCCGGCACCACCACGCAGGAGCTGGCCCGCAGGCTGGCCCGGATCCCGGGCCTGACCGTGGTCACCAACTCCCTTCTTGTCGCGCAGGTCCTCGCCCACGCCAATCGGGTCGAGGTCGTGATGACCGGCGGCACGCTGCGCGGGTCGTCCTACGCGCTGGTGGGCAGCGGAGCCGAACAGGCCCTCGCGGGTCTGCGCGTGCGCCGCGCGTTCGTGTCCGGCAACGGGCTCACCGCCGAGCGTGGCCTGTCCACCCCCAACATGCTGTCCGCGAGTGTGGACCGCGCCCTGATCCAGGCCGCCCACGAGGTCGTCGTCATGGTCGACCACACCAAGATCGGTGTGGACACCATGTTCCAGACGGTGGCCCCCGAGCGGATCACCCACCTCGTCACCGACGAGGACGCTCCCGGTCCGGAGAGCGAGGCCCTGGCCGAGCTGGGCGCACAGGTGCACATCGCCCCCCTTCCGCAGCGAGCCGTCCCCGGCGCCCGCGCGGAGTTCAACGGGGAGCGGATGCGCGACATGCGCGTCCCGGGGGTGATGCCCGACCAGTGAGCAGGACCTTGCCGCCAGGTGTCACTCGCCGACCGCCCGGCGCCCCCCGGGCAACGCGCGCCGCACCTGTTCGACCAGGTCTCCGCCGAAGGCACCGAACCCCGTCGCCGACCACACGCTCCGCTCGGCCGGGACCTCGTAGTAGGGCAGGTACGCCCCGTCGGCGACCCGCGCGGTGAGGATGTCCGGCACCATGCGCTCGCTCCCGGCGACCGGACACGCCCAGCACGCCGGTACCGGCGCGGTCAGTCCTCGCATCACCCATCGCATCGTGGCGTGCGCTGCGCCGTGCAACGGATTGAACAGACACCGACACCTCGAACCGACGATCCGGGCCGAGCTCGTCGACGGAATCGGCCGCCGCGGCCACTTCCAGCGCCCGGACTCCGTGCCACACCAACACCCACGCGCCCGCGAGATCGGGGAGATCGTCGGCTTCCCGCAACACCCACGAAGCCGCCTCGCCCGCGTCCAGGGCCCGCAGTTGTGCCGCCAAGGTGGCCGGCCGCTCGGCCGGTACGAGCGCCTGCGTGCGCCGAGCCAACTCGGCGAGTCGTTCGATCACGTCTTCGCGCAGCCACACGACCAACTCGGACCGTGCCCGCTCGAGCAACTCGGGCGGGACCGAGAAGACGGCCGGTTCACTTGACGCGATGGCACGCGGGGACGGGTGCGACGAGCGGGCGCCGCGTCGACGATCGGACCACCGCACGCCCAGGGCGGCTCCGGTGCCGCCGGCAGCGCGGACGGTGGCGATCAGGAACCAGTGGTCCACGCCGAACCCCCTCCGGCGTGCGCATGGACGACCGCCCCCGCGCCGACGTGTCGGGCGGGGGCGATCGTGGCGTGCGTCGGGATCGTGGGTGATCCCGGTGGGTGTGCGCCCGGGTCAGTCCTTGATCTCGCAGAGCACCGCGCCGGACGTGACCGTCGCGCCGACCTCGGCGACCAGGCCCTTGACCGTGCCGGACCGGTGGGCGTTGAGCGGCTGCTCCATCTTCATCGCCTCGAGGACCACGATCAGCTCGCCCTCGGCGACCTGCTGACCTTCCTCGACCGCGACCTTGACGATGGTGCCCTGCATCGGGCTGGCCAGCGAGTCGCCGCTCGCCGCGGCGCCGGCCTTCTTGCCGCCGCCGCGCTTGGGCGC
The DNA here is from genome assembly GCF_055558835.1 of Embleya sp. NPDC025285. NCBI lineage: Bacteria > Bacillati > Actinomycetota > Actinomycetes > Kitasatosporales > Streptomycetaceae > Embleya > Embleya sp. NPDC025285. Next base: position 17,087 of record NZ_JBVHLU010000133.1, on the reverse strand, counting down.
CTTCTTCCCGGCGGCCGGGGCCGCCGCGCCGGACGCGCCGAGGCCCGCCGGAAGGGTGACCTCGAACCGCCGACCGTTGACCTCGACCACGACGGTCTCGCGCTCGCCGGCCTCTTCGGCCCCGTCCGCGCCGCCGCCGAACGGGGCGATCGTGTTCTCGAACTCGGTCTCGATCCACCGGGTGTGCACCGTGAACGCGTCGGTCGAACCGTCGAGCTCGGGCGCGAACGCCGGGTCCACCACCACCTCGCGGTGGAAGGTGAGCGCGGTCGCCATGCCGTCCACGACGAACTCGTCCAGCGCGCGCTTGGCCCGCTGGAGCGCCTGCTCGCGGTCGCGGCCGGTGACGATCAGCTTCGCCAGCAGCGAGTCCCACGCCGGGCCGATCACCGAGCCCTGCTCGACGCCCGAGTCCAGGCGCACGCCCGGGCCGGACGGCGGCAGCCACGTGGTGACCTCGCCGGGGGCGGGCAGGAAGCCACGCCCCGGGTCCTCGCCGTTGATCCGGAACTCGAACGCGTGCCCGCGCAGCGGCGGGTCGTCGTAGCCGAGCACCTCGCCGTCGGCGATCCGGAACATCTCGCGCACCAGGTCGATGCCGGTGACCTCTTCGGTGACCGGGTGCTCGACCTGGAGGCGGGTGTTGACCTCCAGGAAGGAGATGGTGCCGTCCTGGCCGACCAGGAACTCGCAGGTCCCGGCGCCGACGTAGCCGGCCTCCTTGAGGATGGCCTTGGACGCGCGGTACAGCTCGGCGTTCTGCTCGTCGGACAGGAACGGCGCGGGCGCCTCCTCGACGAGCTTCTGGTGCCGGCGCTGGAGCGAGCAGTCGCGGGTGGACACGACCACCACGTTGCCGTGGGTGTCGGCCAGGCACTGGGTCTCCACGTGCCGCGGCTTGTCCAGGTAGCGCTCGACGAAGCACTCGCCGCGGCCGAACGCGGCCACCGCCTCACGCACCGCCGAGTCGTACAGCTCGGGGACCTCTTCGAGGGTGCGAGCCACCTTGAGGCCGCGCCCGCCACCGCCGAAGGCGGCCTTGATGGCGATCGGCAGGCCGTTGGCCCTGGCGAACTCCACCACTTCCTCGGCACCCGAGACCGGGTCCGGGGTGCCGGCGACCAGGGGCGCGCCGGCCCGCTGGGCGATGTGTCGGGCGGCCACCTTGTCACCGAGGTCGCGGATCGCCTGCGGCGGCGGTCCGATCCAGGTGAGGCCGGCGTCCAGCACGGCCTGGGCGAATTCCGCGTTCTCCGACAGGAACCCGTATCCGGGGTGGATGGCGTCCGCGCCCGAGTCCTGGGCGGCCCGCAAAACCTTGGCCACGTCCAGGTAACTCTCGGCCGGAGTGTTCCCGCCGAGCGCGTGGGCCTCGTCGGCCACCCGCACGTGCAGAGCATCCCGGTCCGGCTCGGCGTAGACGGCCACACTGGCGATACCGGCATCCCGGCATGCTCGGGCGACGCGGACCGCGATTTCCCCACGGTTGGCGATGAGTACCTTGCGCACGATCTGGCTCCCTCCTCAACTGCGGAGAGTCTAGGGATTCGGAGGCGGGCACCCTCGGCCGCCCCACCTCGTCATGGGTACGGCTACCCGCCACGTTCATGGCCATCGGTGGAGCTGCCGGCCACGTTGCCGGTGGGGTCAACGTACTCCGGACGAGGTCGGCGCCGACGCTCGGGTACGGCTGTAACGTGTTTCAGTTTATCGTCGTCCGGTCAGCCGCCCAGGCAATCGCCGCCGGACGCGTGTCCGAGCAGTCCGCTCTCGGGTACGTTCGCCCCGGCCATCTTCCCGCAGTGCTTGCAGGCCTTGGCCCACGGATTGCCGGTCGGTCCGTCGGGCCCGTACTGATACACCCACTCGTGGTCGTCGTGACCCTCGGCACACATGTCCCACGCGTTGCCCGGTTCCCGCACGTCTCGCGTCATTCGCCCTCTCCTCGCGTCTGTCGTGCGCAGGCTACGAGCGCACACGGGCAATGGAGGCCGAAACACGCGAATCGCCTGGCGCCGGGCCGGGGGTGGGGTGTGTGGGTGGGGGCGGGGCGGTTGCTCGACCGGGGGTATTCGGGCCGTGGTGTTTCCCCCGGGCGGGGCCGGCTGCCACGATGTGAGCGTCTACGGCATCCCATGCCTGGGCAGGAGGTACTGGTGGCAGAGGTGTTCTTGCGCCGGCTGACCCGTTGGCAGGCCGACCAACAGCGGGAATCCGTCGCGGATACGTACGTCAAGAGCTACGGCGAGGATCCGCCGGGCCGCCCCGATTTCCTGCGGCGCTATGCCGAGCACATCCAACAGCCGGGGTTCGAGATGGTGGTCGCGAACGGCGCCGGCGCGGCCGGTTGCACCTACGGCTTCCCGCCTCGACGGGCGAGTGGCTGGTGGACCGGCTTCCACGGCGACCTGCCCGAGGACGTGGCCGAACTGGCCTCGGCCGGAAAGGTGTTCGTGATCGTCGACCTGATGGTCGTGCCGCAGCACCGGCGGCAGGGGCTGGCCGGCCGGATGCGGGAGAGGCTGCTCGCGGGCACCGACGCGAAGTTCGCCGCGGTCCGGGTGCACCGGGACAACCACGCGGCGCTCGCCGCGTTCCGCTCCTGGGACTGGGCCCGACTGGGCGAGTGGCAACCCGACCCGGTGACCGAGCCCGCCGAGGTGTGGGGATACCGGATCCGCGCCTGAACCCGGGGCCCGGGACGCGCGCCGCCGCGGTCGCTCGCCGTGCGACGGTCCGCGCCGCCCGGGGTCAGTCGCCGTGCAACTCGCGCAGGATCTGCCCGGTGCGCTTGTCCGCGGGATAGAACGACTCGATCGAGATCTCGGCCACGGTGATGTCGACCGCGGTGCCGAACGTGGCCACGGTGCTGACGAAGGACAACACCTCCCCGCCGAACCGGATGCCCAGCGGGATCGCCGGCGCGCCGGGGCCGGCCGCGTTCGGCGGCTCGCCGCCCGGGTAGCCGCTCACCTCGTCGTACAGCGCCTGCACCAGCGGGTCCGCGGTGATCGCTGCCTGCCGACGCAGCCGGTGCAGCAGGTGCGCGCGCCACTGCGCGAGGTTGACGATCCGCGGCGCCATGCCCTCCGGGTGCAGGCTCACCCGGTAGGCGTTCAGCGGGTCGGTGAGCAACTCGGGGGCGACGCCCTCGGTGAACAGCGCGATGCTCGGCGTCGCGTCGACGATGTTCCACGCCCGGTCCACGATCACCGCCGGGAACGGACCGTGCCCGACCAGGATCTGGCGCATCGCGGCCATCACCGCGTCCAGTTCCGGCGCGTCCAGGCGGCTCTCGTTGTACACCGGCGCGTGGCCCGCCGCCTGCAACATGCGATTGCGTTCGCGCAGCGGGACCTCCAGGTATTCGGCCAGCCGCAGCACCATGTCCCGGCTGGGCACCGCGCGGCCGGTCTCGATGAAGCTCAGGTGCCGGGTGGACACCTCGACCTCCACGGACAACTCCAATTGGCTCAACCGCCGGTGCTGCCGCCAGTGGCGGATCAGCTCGCCGCTCGACCGCCGGCCGGCGGCGCGGCCGGCGGGCCGCTCGGTGGCGATGCCTGCGCTTCCCGAACTCATGGCACCAGACCGTACGCGGTGTTCCACGATCTCGGCACGGTGCGTCCGGAACGGTCCGCCGGCTCCTCTGCGTACGGTCATCGCACGGACTTGCGTGCCTTGCGCAGGGCGAACATCTGGACGTCGGCGAAGCCGAGCACCGCGATCGCCTGGAGCACGATCAACGTGGTACCCAGGCCGGTCGGGTCCATCCAGCCCGCGACGGCCGTCAGCACGCTGTCCGCGAACCACAGCAGGTTGAGTCCGATCACCACGCGCACCGCGGTGCGATGCGGCGTGGCGCGCGCGGCCACCCGCCAGACGCCGAGCGCGTAGAGCACCAGGAAGGCGCCGAGCCCGGCCAGGAAGGCGGTGGACAGGCCGAGCGCGCCGTCGAACGCGGCGCAGCCGACCAGCGCGGCCAGGCCCACCGCGCCGGTGGCGATCGCGTCGAGCCGAAGCGCGATCCGCAACAGGCCGGTGTCGCCGCGGACGGAGCCGTCCGCACCGGAACCGGCGGCCGCGAGTGTGGAGTGCAGGGACTGGGCGCTCATGGGATCCTCCAGGGTCGATTGCCGACATCGACGACTGTGCTGGAGCCCGGGTGGGGCGGTCGATTCCCTCCGAGGTAATGTCCGGCGATCGACGGGCCCGCGCGGGGGCCGGCGCACGGACGTTCCGAGGGATGGTCGAGGGACTTCCGGCGAATCCGAAACAGGCGGGTCCGCGTCTCCCGCTTCGGGAGCGGACGAGCGTCGTCCTTCCCTAAGCTGCGTGTAAAACGACCCGGGGGAGACGGCCATGGCCGGCGGAGTGGTACGCAAGGCCTACGAGGCCGGCGCCGGATTCGCGGAGGGCCGCGCGCGGCGCCCCGAACCGGTGGGCCGGCTGTCCCTGGAGTGGGTGCCCGGTGTGCTGCTGGTCGTGCTCGGCACGGCCGCCGCCCTGGTACTGCTCCGGGCGGGCATCGACCCGTCCGCACCGGCCCCGGCCGTCGCGGACCCGGACACGTACGGGTCGGCGCCGGCGCCGGTGAGCCCGGGCGCCGGCGACTGGTCGGTGTGGGACCTGATCGCGGTGTTGTTGCCGTGGGCGGTGCCGTTGGTGATCGGCGGGGTCGGGCTCACCGACAGCGTGTTCACCCACCGCCGCGGCGCGGTCGGCGGCGTGCTGGTGATCGGCCTGGCCGGCGCCGCGCTGACCACCGCGCTCGACCCGATCGCCGCGCACTACGACGGCTCGGGCGACGCGCGCTGGCTCGGCTTCGTGTACCTGCTGCGGTTCGGCTTCGCCGTCCAGGTGCTGGTCGGCGTGGTGTTGTGGATCCACCTGGCGGTACCCCGGCACCAGGCGCCGTTGAACGCCGCGTTCGCGGCGACGCTCGCGGCGGGTGTGCCGCTGCTGTTCGTGCTCGGCGGGCGGGACGTGCTCGACCCGATGTGGGAGTCCGGTGCCGGTCTACAGACCTGGCTGCCGCTCGCCGCGTTCGGCTACCTGCTGATCCTGCTGCCCACCGGTCGGGTCCTGGTGCCGCCGGGGCGCGGCTGGCAGGAGTCCCAAGTGGGCGCCTTCGGCGGGGTGTTCCTGCTCGGCCTGGCCGGCGTCGGGGTGTCCGCCGCGACCATCGTGATGGGCGACGACAAGCCCCGGGTGCTCGGTCTGTGGCCGATCGTGGCGCTGGCCGGCTGCCTGGTCGCCGCGCTGCTGACCTACCGGGTGGACGGGATCCGCTCGGTGGCGGGCGCGCTGCTGGCGATGGCGGTCGGGCTGGCCGCGTTCCCGGCCGCGCTGTTCGCCTGGGACCGCACCGAGGGCAATCCGGGCCTGGGCCTGGACGGACCGGGCGAATACGTGCCGTGGCTGCTCGGGCTCACCGTCGCGGGCATCGTGGGTGCGGTCGCGGCCCGCATGCTGGGGTCGTACGCGATCGGCCTGGCCGCACTCGCCCTGGTCCTGGCCGAGTTCATCGGTCCGGCGGCCGGCTCCGGGCATCAGCTCGCGGTGCGCTGCGCGGGCGCGGCGGCGATCGGCGTGGTGGTCGGCGGGCTGCGTCCGGAGGCCGCGATCGCGGGATTCGGGCTGGGCGCGGCGTGCGGACCGGTGTGGCCGGAGCTACAGGCCGCGTCGGCGGACTACGCGTGGGTGGAGTGGCTGACCAGGAAGCCCGGCGGCGTACCGCTGCCGCTGCTCGTGCTCGCGGCGATCGCGCTGCCGCTGGCGGTCCTGGCCGGGATGCGCGGCACGCCCACGCCGCCCCCGCGAACCGGTCCCGGGCGCGGGCCCGGATCCGGCCCGGTCGGCGCCCCGGTGCCCGGTGGCGGTCCGTGGGCCCCGAACGCCTACGCCGAACCCGCCCCGCAGCCCTATCTGCCGCAGCAGCCCGACGCCGGCTCGTACCAACCGCAACCGCCGTCGTCCGGGCTGCCCAACCTGGGCCCCGGCCCGGTCCGCCGGGACCTGAACCGGCCGGACGGTTCCGCCTCCTGAGGATCGTCGGCGCCCGGGGCGGAAGCGCCCCGGGCCGCGTCGCCCGATCAGGTCCACAGGTCGACGATCCGCACGCCCACGCCGTCCAGGAGCCGGCGCAGCAGCGGCAGTGACAGGCCGATCACATTGCCCGGGTCGCCGTCGATGCCGTCCACGAACGGCGACGCGTACCCGTCCAGGGTGAACGCGCCCGCCACGTGCAGCGGTTCGCCGGTGGCGATGTACGCGGCGACCTCGTCGTCGGACGGCGTGCCGAACCGCACCGTGGTGGCCCCCACGTCGGACACCCGCAGGCCGCTGCGGCGGTCGATCACGCAGTGCCCGGTCAACAGCACCCCGGAGCGCCCGCGCATGGCCTGCCAGCGGGCCAGCGCGTCGGCGGCGTCGACCGGCTTGCCCAGCGCACGACCGTCCAACTCCAGCACCGAGTCGCAGCCCAGGACCAGTTCGTCGGCGCCCAGGTCGGCGGCGACCGCGTCGGCCTTGGCCTCGGCGAGCAGCAGCGCGAGTTCGCGCGGGGAGGCGGCGGTGAGCGCGTCCTCGTCGACGCCGCTGACCACGACCTTCGGATCGAGCCCGGCGTCGCGCAGCAGCTTCAGGCGCGCGGGGGAGGCCGAGGCGAGCACGAGGGAACGGGAGGGGGTGCGGTCGGTCATGCCGCCAACGTACCGGGCGCCGGATCGCGGGCCGGTCACAGTCCGAGCAGGAGCAGGCCGAGGATCACCACCACGGGCAGGATCCACACGGCGCGCCGAAGCTGGGCCACGGCGCGCCGGGTTTCCTCGGAGAACTCGTCACGCTCACGCATGCGTCCATCGTGGGCCGCGCACCACGGTGCGTTCTTGAGTACGGGTACTCAAGTCGGGTCGTGCGATAGACCGACAACGCATATGCCGATGGACCGAATGGCCGATCGTCGCAGAAACGGGCTCGGTCAGGACGGCCAGGCGCTCGCGCGCCAGGCCCCCGGCCCGGGACGCAGTTGCCGGCGCACCAGCCGGGCCGGCGCGTTCCACTGCGAGGGCGCCGCCGGCTCCGGCGCGACACCGCCGCCGCGCGCCTTGGCCGCCACCACGGTGACGATCACGGCCAACTCCTCCGGGGTGGGTTCACCCCGCACCACCTTGATCATGGGGACCTCCAGGCCCTGACCGGGTCGGCCCGCCGCGCACGGCGCCGCGGGACCGACTCGGTGTGGTCCGACTACAGCGGGATGTTGCCGTGCTTCTTCGGCGGCAGCGTCTCGCGCTTGCCGCGCAGCGCGCGCAGCGCCTTGACCACGTGCGCCCGAGTCGAGGACGGACGGATCACCGCGTCGACGTAGCCGCGTTCGGCGGCCACGTACGGGTTGCACAGCGTGTCCTCGTACTCCTGGATCAGCCGCGCGCGGGTCGCCTCGGGGTCGTCGGCGGCGGCGATGGTGCGCCGGTGCAGGATGTTCGCCGCGCCCTGCGCGCCCATCACCGCGATCTGCGCGGTCGGCCAGGCCAGGTTGACGTCGGCGCCCAGGTGCTTGGAGCCCATCACGTCGTACGCGCCGCCGTACGCCTTGCGGGTGATGATCGTCACCAGCGGCACGGTGGCCTCGGCGTACGCGTAGATCAGCTTCGCGCCGCGCCGGATGATGCCGTTCCACTCCTGGTCGGTGCCCGGCAGGAAGCCCGGCACGTCCACGAAGGTCAGCACCGGGATGTTGAACGCGTCGCAGGTGCGCACGAAGCGCGCGGCCTTCTCGGACGCGTCGATGTCCAGCGTGCCCGCGAACTGCATCGGCTGGTTGGCCACGATGCCCACGGACCGACCCTCGACCCGGCCGAAGCCGACCACGATGTTCGGCGCGAACAGCGGCTGGACCTCCAGGAAGTCCGCGTCGTCCAGGACGTGCTCGATCACCGTGTGGATGTCGTACGGCTGGTTCGCCGAGTCCGGGATGAGCGTGTCCAACTCGCGGTCGTGGTCGGTGGTCTCCAGGTCGGCGGCCTCGTCGAAGGACGGGGCCTCCTCCAGGTTGTTGCTCGGCAGATAGGACAGCAGGCCCTTGACGTACTCCAGGGCGTCCTTCTCGTCCGCGCCCATGTAGTGCGCGTTGCCGGACTTGCTGTTGTGCGTGCGCGCGCCGCCGAGGTCCTCCATCGTGACGTCCTCGCCGGTGACCGTCTTGATCACGTCGGGACCGGTGATGAACATCTGCGAGGTCTGGTCGACCATCACGACGAAGTCGGTGAGCGCGGGCGAGTACACGTGGCCGCCGGCCGCCGCGCCCATGATCAGCGAGATCTGCGGGATCACCCCGGAGGCGATCACGTTGCGACGGAAGATCTCGCCGTACAGGCCGAGCGAGACGACGCCCTCCTGGATGCGCGCGCCGCCGCCCTCGTTGATGCCCACCAGCGGGACGCCGGTCTTGATCGCGAGGTCCTGGATCTTGACGATCTTCTCGCCGTACACCTCGCCCAGGCTGCCCCCGAACACGGTGACGTCCTGGGAGAACACGCACACCTGGCGACCGTCGACCGTGCCGGAACCGGTCACGACGCCGTCGCCGTAGGGGCGGTTGGCCTCCAGGCCGAAGTTGGTCGAGCGATGCCGCGCGAACTCGTCGAGTTCGACGAACGAGCCCTCGTCGAGCAGGTACTCGATCCGCTCGCGCGCGGTCATCTTGCCCTTGGCGTGCTGCTTCTCGACCGCTCGGGCGCTTCCGGCGTGAACCGCCTCGTCGATGCGACGCTCGAGGTCGGCCAGCTTCCCGGCGGTGGTGTGGATGTCGGGATCGCCCTGTACTGGGTCCATCGTGCTGGCTCCTGTCAAGTCGAACGGCGGCGATCGGTAGCGTAGCCGCGCCACGCCGGCGAGCATCACCGCCCTGCCCCGCGGTGCCTTCTAGGGTGATCGGATGGACTCTCCTTTCACGGATCTGGACCGCCCGCCCCTGAATGAGGCGGCGCTGCGCCGGGCCCTGCTGGTACCGGGTGGATTGTGGCGCGAGGTGGACGTGCTGCCCGAGACCGGATCGACCAACGTCGACCTGGCCCGCAGGGCGGACGAGGCGGAGGGCCTGATCCTGGTCGCCGAGTCGCAGGTGGCCGGGAAGGGCCGGCTGGACCGGCGCTGGAGCGCGCCGCCGCGCTCGGGCATCGCGGTGTCGGTGACGCTGGCGCCGAACGAGGTGCCGGTCGCGCGCTGGGGCTGGCTGCCGCTGCTGGCCGGGGTGGCCGCGGCCGCGGCGGTGTCCCGGGTGGCCGGTGTGCAGGCACGACTGAAGTGGCCCAACGACCTGCTGGTGGGCGAACGCAAGCTGGCCGGGATCCTGGCCGAGCGGGCTGGCGCGGGCGTGGTGCTGGGCATCGGCCTGAACGTCTCGCTGCGCGAGGAGGAACTTCCGGTACCGACCGCGACCTCGCTGCTGCTGGCCGGCGCCGAGAGCATCGACCGGGATCCGATCCTGCGCGCGATCCTGCGCGAGCTGGAGGACTGGTACACCCGCTGGCGGCTGGCCGGCGGCGACGCGCGTACGAGCGGCCTGCTCGCCGCCTACACCGGCGCGTGCGCCACGATCGGGCGCCGGGTCCGGGTCGAACTCCCGGCGGACCGCACCCTGGAGGGCCCGGCCACCGGCATCGACGACGACGGTCGGCTCCTGGTCACCACCACCGACGGCCCCACCGCGGTCGGCGCCGGCGACGTGGTCCACGTCCGCCCCACCACCGACTGACACCCGCCCCACCCACCCCACCCGCGCCCACCACCGGCCGCGCATCGCACGTTCGCCCTTTCCCGCCACGCACGCCGCGAGGCCGGCTCGGCTCCACCCCTCGCCCGCGTTCCGCAGCCTCCGCACCTTGCGCAACGGGTGGGCGGGTGGGCGCAAAAACCGTGCCTTCGGCACGCCTCCGGGCCTCCCGCCCAAGGGACCCGCACAATCGTGGGTGACCCATCAGGAGGCCCGGTGTTCCCCATCACAGCCGAGGTCGACGACGACACGCTCTTCGTCGTGCGTCCGCACTGGATGCACCTCGTCCGCCCCGCCCTCGCCCTGTTCGCCACCGTCGCGGTCACCGGCTTCCTCGCCGCGCTGACCCCGCCGGACGCCGCCGCCGGCTGGCTCCAACCCGCCGTGCTCCTGGCCGGCCTCGCGGTGCTGATCCGCTGGAGCGTCGTCCCGTGGCTGGCCTGGCTGGGCACGCTGTACTCGGTCGCCGCCGACCGGCTGACCGTGCGTACCGGCACGGTGACCCGGGAGATCCGGGTGATTCCGTTCGCGCGGGTGGAGGACGTACTGGTCGAGCACGAGTCGTTCGCGGACCGCGTGCTCGGCGCGGGCACCGTCGTGCTGGTGCCGGTCGGCGACCGGGACCAGCTCGAACTGCCCGGTCTGCCGCGCGTGGTGCGGCTGCAGAGCGAGCTGCTCGTGCTCGTACGGCGGGCCGCCGCCGAGCGCGGGAAGCAGCCGGCTCCGCCCGACCCCGAACCTTTGTGACCCCCGACACGTAGTGTGGCTCCGACGAGACCATCCTTCGCACACCGGTGGAGCCACATGCCCGAGGAACGGACCCGCGTGGAGCCCGGCGCGGGCGCCGGGGCCGACGCGGCCGATCAGCACGCCCTGCCCGACCTGTCCGACATCGAGGCGGTCAACAACACCATCGCCGACGTCGAGCAGGTCGTCCTGGGCGCACCCCGGCGATACACCTCGGGCCAGGTCGCCGACCTGGTCGGAGTGCCCCTCGACGAGGCCCGCAGGTTGTGGCGGGGCCTGGGCTTCGCCGACTTCGGTCCCGCCCGCGCGTTCACCGACGCCGACGTCGCGGCGCTCAAGCACCTGCGCGAGCTGACCGAGTCCGGGCTGCTGCCGGCCACGGTCGCGGCGCAGTTCGTGCGCTCGGTCGGCCAGACCATGGCCCGGTTCGCCGAATGGCAGACCGAGGCGTGGGTGGAGTACATCGGCAACGAGCTCACCGGCAGCCGCTCCGAGCAGGTGGTCACCACCGCGGGCGACGTGATGCTCGAACTCGAACCGCTGGTCATCTACGCCTGGCGGCGACACCTGGCCGCGGCCAGCTCGCGGGCGATGCAGGGCCTGACCGATCCGCAGACGGTGGGCCAGTCGCTGGCCGTCGGCTTCGCCGACCTGGTCGGGTTCACCCGGCTGTCGCGCAATCTGGAGGAGGCCGAGCTCGGCCGCCTCGTGCAGACCTTCGAGGACACCGCCGTCGACGTGATCGCCGAGCAGGGCGGGCGGCTGGTCAAGACGCTGGGCGACGAGGTGCTGTTCGTGACCTTCTCGCCGGACTCGGCGGTCGAGCTGGGCCTGCGACTGGTCGAGGCGATGGCACAGGAGGAGATCCTGCCCGCGCTGCGGGTGGGGATCGCGTACGGCCACGTGCTCTCCCGGATGGGCGACGTGTTCGGCACCACGGTCAACCTGGCCAGCCGGTTGACCGCGCTGAGTCCCAAGGACGCGGTGGTGGTCGACCGCGAACTGGCCGCGGCGCTGGAGGGCGACAACCGCTACGAACTGCACCCGATGTGGCGCCGCCCGGTGCGCGGCCTGGGCCTGGTCGAACCCTGGACGGTCTGCCGCCCGGGGAGCCCGCTGCCCGATCCGCTCGCCCCGGCGGTCGGGTGAGGCCGGGATCCGGTCCGGGACACCCGGCGCCCCGGTGTCCGCGACGCGGTCAGGCGAAGGCCGCCCGCAGGTCGCGCAGCGCCGGCCGCATTACCACGTGTTCGAGCTCGCGCAGCACCGCGAGTTGTTCGGCCGGCGTGCTCTCGAACCGGACCGACCACACCACCAGGCACATCGTGCCGCCGGCGATCGATTCGAGTGCGAGCCGGCCGAGCAGCGGCAGGCCGTCCAGCGCCCGGTAGGTATAGGTATGGCGTGCCGCGTCGTGCGAGACCAGCCGTTCGCGCACGGTCGAGCCGTCGGGTCTGCGGACACGTCGTTCGTTCCCGTCGTGCTCGTCCACCGGCCACGGGTACCACCCGGACGGGTCCTCGAAGTCTCCTACTGCCTCCCAGATCCGGATGGCCGGTACGTCGATCGCGGCGATGACGGAAAGCGTGGGCACGCGTCGCTCCTTCGGGCTGTGCCCGCGACCGTACTCTTTCGGTCGAGATCGTGGGACCCCTCCACGTTGTCTTCACAACCTCGTGCCCCGATGCGTCCCGTCGCGCTACGGAGCGGACACGGGGCGTTGCGGGCGCGAGGCACAGGAGTAATGTGCGCAGGACGCGAAGCCGGGGTATACAAGCGCTTCGCTCGCACCGGAGCGAGCCCCCGGGCTCACGCGCGGGCGCACGGCGGCCACGTCGGCGCCGGCCGGGGCCCACAACTTGGAACACACGCGAACAGCGACCCGTCGAGGTGGCGGCATGACGCGGGTGCACGTTGCCGTGAATCGGGCAATATATGACATATCCTCTGGTCTCGGTGCTGGTGGATTGGGGGTGAGAACCGTAGCTTCGCGACCCGATTCGAGCGCTTCCGGAACCGAGGGTTCGGGCGGCCTGCCCGACGATCTGCCGGGCATGCCCGGAGACACGTGCCCGGAACCCGTCGCCCTGGTCGAGGGACCGGACGCGGCCCGCAGGCTGCACGCGATCATCCATCTGGCCAAGACGCTCGCCACCACCCACCACTTCCCCGAGGTGGTCCGGGTGTCCGCGGCCCAGGCCCGGTCGGCGATGGGCGCCGCGCACGCCTCGATCTCGGTCTGGGAGCGGGACACCGGACGGCTGCGCGTGCTGGTCAACGACGGCGAACTCGCCGAGGGCGAGGAACCGCTGCCGGCCGCGGAGACGTACCCGGTCACCGACTTCCCGGACATCATCGAGTCCGAGTCCTGGCCCACCACGTGGTCGCGCTGCGTGGACGATCCCGAGCACGCGCGCGACCCCGAGCGGGTCGCGGCGATGCTGCGCCGGGGCCGGCACGACTGCATGGTCGCGCCGATCATGGTCGAGGGCCGGGTGTGGGGCGAGCTGTACCTGGCCCGGCGCTCCGACCAGCCGCGGTTCGAGCCGGTGGACGCCGAGTTCGCCGGGGTGCTCGCCGCACAGATCTCGGCCGGGCTGGCCCAGGCCGAGCACTTCGAGCGGATCGAGAAGCTGGCCTTCACCGACCCGCTGACCGGCCTGGCCAACCGGCGCGCGATCGACGCCCGGCTGGACGAGGCGATGGCCCGGCACTACCGCGACGGCGTCGTGGTCAGCCTGATCGTCTGCGACGTCAACGGTCTCAAGCGGCTCAACGACGAGCGCGGCCACGACGTCGGCGACCGCCTCCTGGAGCGGTTCGCCGACCAGCTCTCCGCGTGCGGCGCGATGTTGCCGGGGGCGATGGCGGCCCGGCTCGGCGGCGACGAGTTCTGTGTGCTCGCCGAGGGCTATCCGCCGGACGACGTGGTCGCGGTCGCCGAGGAACTGTGTCGGCGCGCGCTGCGGATGCACGACGGCGAGGGTGTGGCCTGCGGCGTGGCCTCCACCGGCGATCCGGTGGGCCCGGTGACCAGCGCGGACCGCCTGTTCCGGCTCGCCGACGCGGCCCAGTACCGGGCCAAGGGCTCGCGCTCGACCCGGCCGGTGGTCGCCGGGCGCGGCCAACAGCCCGACCTGACCCTGTCCCTGGCGCGCGAGGCGCAGGACGACGCGCAGGCCGAGGGCCCCGGCCCGCACCGCGACCGCCGCCGCTTCCGCGGCGCGCTGCACAACGCCGAACCGGGCCGGTTGCTCGCGGCGGTACTCGCGGTCCTGGACGAGCGCGAGCCCAAGAGCGTGCACCGCGCGGACACGCTCGGCCGGCTGGAAATCGTCGCCGACACCTTCGCGCGGATGCTGGACGGGGTCGCGTGGTGGGTGTCCTACCTGCCACCGGGCGGCCGGGTGCTGCGCACCGTGCGCTACTCGATCCACCGTTTGACCGGCGCGCAGAGCCAGGCGGGGCAGCGCTACGACGCGGTCACCGCCGAATACGACCTGGCGCACTATCCGGCCACGGCGCACGCGGTGCAGGGCGGCAGCTTCGTCGCCGAACTCGGCGACCCGGGCACCGACCCGGCCGAGGAGGACCTGCTCCTGGTCGGCGGCTACAAGGCGATGGTCGCGGCCGGCGGCAGCAACGCGGCGGGCGGCTGGCTGGTCGAGGTCTACGCCGACGACCTGAGCCTGAGCGTCACCGGCCTGGCCCCGGTGCTGCGCGCGCTGGTGGCGGTCGCGCTGACCGGAGGCGCCTCGCTCCCGGAGTGACGGCGAGGACGGGCGCCCGGCTTCCGCGGCGACCGCACGCACCGGCCCTTCGCCGACACGGTGACCGCGACTCTCGCAAGGACCCGGGCGGCCGGGCTCGGACCGCCCCCGCGATCAGGCCGACGGCCGGGACGAGCGCACCGTGACCCGATCCTGGTGGCTGTACACGTTCGCCGAGCGCCCGCGCAGGAAGCCGACCAGGGTCACCCCCGCGTCCGCGGCCAGGTCCACCGCCAGCCCGGACGGGGCGGACACCGCGGCCATCACCGGCACCCCCGCCATCGCGGCCTTCTGGGTCAGCTCGAACGAGGCCCGCCCGCTGACCATCAACACGTGGCCGGCCAAGGGCAGCAGGCCCTCGCGCAGCGCCCAGCCGACCACCTTGTCCACCGCGTTGTGCCGACCCACGTCCTCGCGCACGCACACCATGTCGCCGGCCGCGGTGAACAGGCCCGCCGCGTGCAGGCCACCGGTGCTGGCGAACACCTTCTGCGCCGCCCGCAGCCGATCGGGCAGCGCGTACAGCACCTCCGCGTCCACTCGAACCGGGTCCGCGAGCACGTCGAAGCGCGACATCCGGCGCAGTCCGTCGATCCCGGTGCTGCCGCAGATCCCGCACGCGCTCGAGGTCCACACCCCGCGCATCAGGCCCGGATCCGGGGCGGGCACGTGCGGCGCGAGCACCGCGTCCACCACGTTGTAGGTGTTGTGGCCCTCCTCGTCGGTGCCCGCGCAATAGCGCATCGCGGTCAGGTCCCCGGCGGCGCCGATCACGCCCTCGGCCGCCAGGAACCCGGCGACCAGGTCGAAGTCGTCACCCGGTGTGCGCATGGTCACCGTGATCGTGCGCCCGCCGATCCGGATGTCCAGCGGCTCCTCGGCGACGAGCGTGTCGGTGCGGGTGACGGCCGGTGCGTCGCCGCCCAGTCGCAGGACCTTGTGGCGAGAGGTGACCCGACCCACGGCACTGCCTTTCCTCGGTTGTCTCCGGGCGGTCGGATCCGCTCCGGACGGCGCACGACCGGTGGCACGGAAACGACGCGAACGTGCCGTACGCCTTCCGGCACGGTAGCCGCCCTGGCGTTGTCGCGATCCATGCACATAATGTTCGAGTGAATAATGATCTGCACAGCGCCCCCGAGACCGCCCCCGCCACCGTCCTGATCGGCGAGGCCGGGATGTCCCCGCAGGACGTCCTCGCGGTCGCCCGCGCCGGCGCGCGCGTCGAACTCGCCGAGAGCGCGATCAAGGCGATGGCCGCGTCGCGCGCGGTCGTCGAGGGCCTCGCCGCGCGCACCGAACCCGTGTACGGGGTGTCCACCGGCTTCGGCGCGCTCGCCGTCCGGCACATCAGCCCCGAACTGCGCACCCGACTCCAGCATTCGCTGGTCCGCTCGCACGCCGCCGGAATGGGCCCCCGGGTCGAGGACGAGGTGGTCCGCGCGCTGATGCTGCTGCGGCTGAAGACGCTGTGCTCGGGACGCACCGGGGTACGGCCGATCGTCGCGCGGACCATGGCCGGACTGCTCAACGCGGGCATCACGCCGGTGGTCCGCGAATTCGGCTCGCTCGGGTGCAGCGGCGACCTGGCGCCGCTGGCGCACTGCGCGCTCGTGCTCACCGGCGAGGGCGAGGCGGCCGGTCCCGACGGTGTGGTGCGACCCGCCGCGGAACTGCTCGCCGCGGCCGGGCTGGAGCCGATCGAGCTCAAGGAGAAGGAGGGCCTGGCCCTGATCAACGGCACCGACGGCATGCTCGGCATGTTGTTGATGGCCGGGGCCGACCTCGCCCGCCTGTTCACCACCGCCGACATCACCGCCGCGATGACGATGGAGGCGCTCCTGGGCACCTCCCGCGTGCTCGACCCGGCGCTGCACGCCATCCGCCCGCACCCGGGCCAGGCGGCCAGCGCGGCGAACATGCTGCGGGTACTGGAGGGTTCGGCGCTGACCGGGCACCACCAGGACGCCGCGCCGCGCGTCCAGGACGCCTACTCGGTGCGCTGCGCGCCGCAGGTCGCGGGCGCCGGCCGGGACACCCTCGCGCACGCGCTGCTGGTGGCCGACCGCGAACTCGCCTCCGCCGTGGACAACCCGGTGATCCTGGAGGACGGCCGGATCGAGTCCAACGGCAACTTCCACGGCGCGCCGGTGGGCTACGTGCTCGACTTCCTGGCCGTCGCGGTGGCCGACCTCGGCTCGATCGCCGAGCGACGCACCGACCGCCTGCTCGACCCCTCCCGCTCGCACGGCCTGCCCGCGTTCCTCGCCGACGACCCCGGCGTCGACTCCGGCCTGATGATCGCGCAGTACACCCAGGCCGCGCTGGTCTCCGAGTGCAAGCGCCTGGCGATGCCCGCGTCGGCCGACTCGATCCCCAGCTCGGCGATGCAGGAGGACCACGTCTCGATGGGCTGGAGCGCGGCCCGCAAGCTGCGCCGCGCGATCGACAACCTCAACCGCATCCTGGCCATCGAGCTCACCACCGCCGCCCGCGCCCTGGACATGCGGGTCGCCGCCGGCCTCGGTGCGCCCGCGCCCGCCACCGCCGCGGTGATCGCCGCGCTGCGCGCGAGCGGCGCCGAGGGGGTGGGCCCGGACCGCTTCCTGGCCCCCGACCTGGAGGCCGCCGACGCCTTCGTCCGGGCCGGCAAGGTGATCGAGGCCGCCGGCTCGGCGGCCGGCGAGCTGAACTGACCCCCGCGCGCCGAACCGACCCGAGCGCGCCGATCCGAACTCGCGTCGGATCGGGCAGGATTGCCTGGCGCGGACCGCCGCCACCCGCGGCGGTCC
>NZ_JBVHLU010000132.1:0-24537 GCF_055558835.1 Embleya sp. NPDC025285 | reverse complement strand
GTCGCCGGTGGAGATCGGTCATGCGTTGGTGGTGGGTCGTTCGGTGTTCGAGCGTCGGGCGGTGGTGATCGGTCGGGAACCGGCGGATTTCCGGGATGGGTTGGCGGCGTTGGCCGCGGGTGAGCCCTCCGCCCGTGTGGTCACCGGGACGGTGCCCGCGCATTCGGGTGGGACCGTCTTCGTCTTTCCGGGGCAGGGTTCGCAGTGGGTCGGCATGGGTGTGGCGTTGATGCGGACCTCGCCGGTGTTCGCCGAGCACCTGAAGGCCTGCGCGGCGGCGTTGGAACCGTTCACCGGCTGGAGCCTGATCGACGTCCTCCACGGCGCTCCGGGCGCCCCCACCCTCGATCGCGTCGACGTCGTCCAGCCCGCACTGTGGGCGGTGATGATCTCGCTCGCCCGGTTGTGGGAGCACCTGGGCGTCACCCCGGACGCGGTGGTGGGTCATTCCCAAGGCGAGATCGCCGCCGCGCACATCGCCGGCATTCTCACCCTCGACGACTCCGCGCGCATCGTGGCGTTGCGTTCGGGGGCATTGGCCGGCATCGCCGGTCGGGGCGGCATGTTGTCGCTGCCGCTGGGCGTGGCGGCTGCCGAGGATCTCGTCGCCCCCTGGAAGGGGCGGGTTGCGGTCGCGACGGTCAACGGGCCGTCGGCCACCGTGGTCGCGGGTGACGCGGACGCGTTGGCCGAGATCCTCGCCCACTGCGAGGGCACGGGCATCCGGGCCCGGAAGATCCCGGTGGACTACGCCTCCCACACCCCGCACGTCGAGGCCCTGCACGACCGGCTCCTGGAACTGCTGGCCCCGGTGCGTCCGCGGGAGGCGGCAGTGGCGTTCTATTCGACGGTGGCCGGTCGCACCGGCGGCCCGCTGAGCGACACGAGCGTGATGGGCGCGGCGTACTGGTACGAGAACCTGCGCACCACCGTGGCGTTCGAGACGACCACCCGTGCCCTACTGGACGACGGCCACACGCTGTTCATCGAGGCGAGTCCCCACCCCGTCCTCGTCCACCCGCTCCAGGAAACCGCCGAAGACCACCCCGGCACCGGCGAGATCGCCATCACCGGCACCCTTCGCCGAGAGGAGGGCGACTGGCAGCGTGTGCTGCTCTCCCTGGCCGCCACGCACACGCACACCACCGCCGACTGGTCGGGCTTCTACGCCCCGACGCAGTCCGTCGACCTGCCCACCTACCCCTTCGAACACGAACGCTACTGGCTGTCGGCCACCGACCGAGCCGGTACCGACCGTGCGTTCGGCGCCGCTTCGGACCCGGGCGAGGTCGAGTTCTGGGCAGCGGTCGACCGGGAGGATCCGGACGCGCTGATCGGCACACTGGGGCTGGGCGACGCGAACGGTGAGCGCGACGCCGTCGACGCCGCCCTTCCGGCCGTACTGTCCGCCATGTCGTCGTGGCGGCGGCGCAGGCTGGATCGGGCGGAACTGGACGGCCTGCGCTACCGGGCCACGTGGAAGCCGCTGCCCGACATCGGGACCGGGGCGACGCCGGGATTGGAGGGGAGCACCTGGCTGGTGGTCGTCCCCGAGGCGATCGCCGCGGACCCCGCCGTGCAGACGGTGCTCGACGCGATCCGGCAACGCCGTGCCCACGTGGTCCGATGCGACGTCGCGCCGACCGACCTGCGGGACCGGGCCGCGCTCGGCCGGCGGCTCGTCGCCACGCTCGCCGAGGACGAGGCGCCCGGCGGTCCGACCGGCGTGCTGTCCTTCGCCGCGCTCGTCGACGACGGCTTGACCGCCGCGCACGAACCGGTCTCCGCCGGCCTCGCGGGCACGGTTGCCCTGGTGCAGGCACTGGAGGACGCGGGCGTCGAGGCCCGACTGTGGTGCCTGACCCGGGAGGCGGTGTCCACCGGGAACGCGGACGCCGTCGCCAACCCGCTGCAGGCCCAGATCTGGGGCCTGGGCCGGGTGGTGGCGCTGGAGCGGCCGGAACGGTGGGGTGGGCTCGTGGACGTGCCCGTCCGGCCGGACGGGCGCGCCGTGGAGTTGCTGTGCGCGGTTCTCGCCGGTGTCGACGCGGGGCACGGCGTCGGCGCGGGCCACGGCGAGGACCAGGTGGCGGTGCGCCCCTCGGGAGTGTTCGGGCGGCGACTGGCGCGGGCACCGCTGGGTGACGCGCCGGTGCCGGAATGGCGCCCACGAGGCACCGTGCTGGTGACGGGCGGCGCGGGAGCGGTCGGAGCGCAGGTCTGCCGCCGGCTGGCCGAGGCCGGAGCACCGCACCTGCTGCTGGTCGGCAGGCGTGGCCGGGACACGCCCGGCATCGCGGAGCTGGAGGCGGAACTGACGGCGCTCGGGTCGCGGGTGACCGTGGCCGCGGTCGATGTCGCCGACCGGGACGGGCTGCGGGAGTTGCTCGCGTCGGTTCCGCGGGAGTATCCGCTGACCGCGGTGATTCACAGTGCCGGGGCGCTCATGGACGGATTGGTGCAGACCCTCACGCCGGAGCAACTGGAGCGGGTACTGCGGCCCAAGGTGGCCGCCGCGACCGCGTTGCACGAGCTCACCGCCGATCTGGAGCTGGAGGCGTTCGTGCTGTTCTCCTCGGCCGCCGGCGTCCTGGGCAACGGCGGACAGGGCGGGTACGCCGCGGCGAACGCCTTCCTCGACGCGCTCGCCCAGGTGCGGCGGGCGTCCGGGTTGCCCGCGACCGCTGTGGCCTGGGGGTCGTGGGGCGGTGGCGGCCTGATGACCGGCGAGGTGGAGGAACGCCTGCGCCGCAAGGGGCTGCCGCCGATGGCCCCCGAGACGGCGCTGGCCGCGTTGGCCGCCTCGCTCGGCCGGCAGGAGACGCAGGTGACGGTGGCTCGGGTGGAGTGGGCGGACTTCGCGCCCGGCTTCACCGCGGTCCGCCCCAGTCGGCTCATCGCCGATCTTCCCGATCTCGCCGTGGCCACGACGGCGCACTCCGCGGGTGGTCACGCCGGTGGCGCGGCGGAGGGCGAACTGGTGCCCCGGTTGCGGGAGATGCCGGACGGCAAGCTGGACGAGGCCCTCCTGGAGACCGTCCGCGCGCACGCCGCGGCGGTCCTGGGCCTGAAGGGGCCGGACGCGATCGGTACCGAACGGGCTTTCAAGCTGGCGGGCTTCGACTCGCTGACCGCGGTGGAGCTGCGGAACCGGCTACGACGCGTGACCGGATTGCGGGAGTTGCCCACCACGTTGCTGTTCGACTACCCGACGCCGGTTGCCGCGGCGCGGTACCTGCGGGAGGAACTGTTCCCCCAGCGGTCGGTCGGCGGCGGTACCCCCGGCCGGTCGGCGGATGTGGACGATGCCGAGGTGCGGGATCTGGTGCTGTCGATTCCGCCGGCGCGGCTGCGCGAGGCGGGGCTGTTGGAGTCACTCCTCAGCCTGGCCGGCCGCCCGCCGGTCGGCGGCGCCGAGACGAATGGCGCGAACGGTGCGGGTCACGCGCCGGAGAACGGCGACGGGCCGTCGCTGGACGAGATGGGTGTGGACGAGATGGTGCGCATGGCGATGGGGAACGGCGTTCCCGACGAGACGCGGAGGTCGTGATGGCCGAATCGAATGACGCCGTTGTCGAGGCGTTGCGGGCATCTCTCAAGGAGACGGAACGCCTGCGCCGCGTGAACGCCGAACTGTCCGCGGCGTCGCGCGAGCCGATCGCGATCGTCGGCATGAGCTGCCGCTACCCGGGCGGTGTGCGCTCGCCGGAGGACCTGTGGGATCTGGTCGTCGCCGAACGGGACGCCATCTCCGACTTCCCGCGCAACCGCGGGTGGAATCTCGACGAGTTGTACGCCGCGGAGCCGGGCACCCACGGCAAGTCGTATGTGCGCGAAGGCGGCTTCGTCTACGACGCGGACGCGTTCGACCCCGGCTTCTTCGAGATCAGCCCGCGCGAGGCGATGGCGATCGACCCGCAGCAGCGTCTCCTGCTCCAGGCCTCGTGGGAGGCGATCGAGCGGGCGGGCATCGACCCGACGACGCTGCGCGGCAGTCGCACGGGTGTCTTCGTGGGGATCGCACACCAGGACTACGGGCCGCCGATGCACGCGTCGCCGGAAGTGCTCGAGGGCTACCTGTTGACCGGAACCTCGACCTCGGTCGCCTCCGGGCGCATCTCCTACACATGGGGTCTCGAGGGGCCGGCCGTCACGGTCGACACGGCCTGCTCGTCGTCGCTGGTGACGCTGCACATGGCCACCCAGGCGCTGCGGAACGGCGAGTGTTCGCTGGCCCTGGCCGGCGGCGTGACCGTGATGACGATGCCCGGCGCGTTCATCGAGTTCAGTCGCCAGCGCGGGTTGGCTCCGGACGGCCGATGCAAGCCGTTCGCGTCCGCCGCGGACGGCACCGCCTGGGGTGAGGGCGTGGGGCTGGTCCTCCTCGAACGCCTCTCCGACGCGAGGCGGAACGGCCATCGGGTGCTGGCGGTCGTGCGCGGTTCGGCGGTGAACCAGGACGGTGCCAGCAACGGTCTGACCGCCCCCAACGGCCCCTCCCAGCAACGCGTCATCCGGCAGGCCCTGGTGAACGCGCGGTTGACGGCCGACCAGGTGGACGCCGTCGAGGCGCACGGTACGGGCACCACGCTGGGTGACCCGATCGAGGCGCAGGCGCTGCTGGCCACCTACGGCAAGGACCGGCCCGAGGACCGGCCGCTGTGGGTGGGGTCGGTGAAGTCGAACATCGGCCACCCGCAGTGCGCGGCGGGCGTGGCGGGTGTCATCAAGATGGTCATGGCCATGCGGCACGGCACCCTGCCGAGGACGCTGCACATCGACGCGCCGACACCCCACGTGAACTGGTCGGCGGGCGCGGTGGAACTGCTCGCGAAGGCGCGGCCGTGGCCGGAGACCGGCGGTCGGCCACGGCGGGCCGGCGTGTCGGCGTTCGGCGTGAGCGGCACCAATGGGCACCTGATTCTCGAACAGGCGCCCGAGGAGGTCTCGGCGCCGGAGGAAATGCCGGCCTCCGGGCAGAGGCCGGCGTCCGACGCCGCCGACCAAGGGTCGGGCGGTGCCGGTGGGTTGGTGCCGTGGGTCGTGTCGGCGCGCTCGGAGCGGGCGTTGCGGGCGCAGGCGGGGAAGCTGCGCGACTTCGCCGCCGCCGGCGCGGACATCGCCGACGTCGGTTGGTCGTTGGTGTCGACCCGGGCCCGGCTCGAGCACCGCGCGGTGGTCCTGGGGCGTGACCGGGACGAGTTGCTGAGTGGGATGGCGTCGTTGCGCGACGGGGTGGAATCCGCCGGGGTGGTGCGTGGCGTCGCCGGGAAGCTCGGTGGTTCCGTCTTCATGTTCCCGGGGCAGGGGGCGCGCTGGGCCGGTGTGGCACGGCCGTTGTACGACACCTTCCCCGTCTTCGCCCAGAGCCTCGACGAGATCTGCGCACGCTTCGACGCGCATCTCCCCTTCGCCCTGCGGCCCCTGCTCCTGGCCGACGAGCCCGCGGAACGCGAGCGCACGGACATCGCGCAGCCGGCGCTGTTCGCCCTGCAGGTCGGCCTGTACCGGCTCATGACGCGCTACGGTCCTCGGCCGGATCACCTGATCGGTCACTCGGTCGGCGAGATCGCCGCCGCCCACGTCGGTGGTGTCCTCGACCCGGACTCCGCGACCCGGCTCGTGGCGGCTCGGGGGCGGGTCATGCAGACGGTCGGCGAGCGGGGCGCCATGCTGGCGGTACGCGCTTCGGAAGACGAGGTGAACGCCCTGCTCGAGGGGTACGACCGCGTCGGTGTCGCCGCTGTCAACGGCCCGGCGTCGGTGGTGATCTCGGGTCTTCGCGAGGAGGTGCACGACCTCCGGGAACGGCTCGTCGCCGGCGGCACGTCGGCGAGGCTGCTCGAGGTCGACCACGCGTTCCACTCCCCGCTCATGGACCCGATCCTGGCCGAGTTCGCGGCATCGATCGGCGCGTTGCCCGCGGGTGAGATGGCGATCCCGGTCGTCTCGACCCGATTGGGGCGCGAGGCCACGGTCGAGGAGTTGACGTCCGTCGGGCACTGGGTGAACCACGTCCGCGAACCCGTGCGCTTCTTCGACGCGGTCGTGTGCGCCCGGGCGGCCGGAGCGAACGTATTCCTCGAAGTGGGACCGGGCTCGACCCTCGCGAGCATCACCAAGGAGACCTTCGCCGGCGAGGGCGTGGAGGACGCGGTGGTCCTGTCGTCGTCGCGGCGGGACCGCGGGTCGGTGGAGGTGCTGGTCGGCTCGCTGGCCCAACTGTACGTCCGAGGCGAGGCGGTGGACTGGGCCGCCCTGCTCGGGGCGGGTCGGCGGGTGGATCTGCCGACGTACGCGTTCGAGCGGCAGCCGTACTGGTGGGACACCTGGGCCGCGCTGGGCGCCGCGGACGTGGCCTCCGCCGGCCTTTCGGCTCCGGAACACCCGATGCTGGGCGCGGTGATGGACCACCCCGGTACCGACGAGGTTGTGTTCACCGACCGGTGGTCCCTGCGAACCCACGCCTGGTTGGCCGATCACGCCGTGTTCGGCGCGGTCGTCGTACCGGCGACGGCGTTCCTGGACCTGGCGCTGTCGGTGGGCGACTTCGTCGGGTGTGCCTCGGTCGAGGAACTCTCCCTGGAGGTTCCCCTGTTGCTTGCCGACCCGGGCGACGTGCAGGTGCGGGTGGTCGTCGGCGCCGCGGACGATACGGGACACCGCCGCCTGGACGTGTACTCGCGTCCCGGCGCCGAGGGCCACACGGTGGGCGGCTGGACCCGTCACGCGACGGGGAGCCTCGCACCGACCCCGGCGCGCTCGCCCGCGCGGACCGATGCCGCGCCGGCACCGGCGGTGTGGCCACCGGTGGGGGCCGGGCAACTCGACATCGGCGGCCTCTACGACTTCCTCGCGGACACGGGTTTCGACTACGGCCCCACGTTCCGCGGCCTGCGCGAGGTGTGGCGCCACGATGACGATCTGTACGTGCTGGCCACGCTGCCCGCGACCGACGACGGCTCGTCGGGCTCCGGGTTCGCACTGCATCCGGCGCTGATCGACGCGGTGTTGCACGCGGTGGCGGTCGGTGGCGTCGTGGGCATGGACGACGGCCGGGGCTGGATGCCCTTCTCGTGGTCCGGGGTGGACGCGACCGGGGAGTGCGGCCCGAGCGTGAAGGCCCGGATCACCCCGGTCGGCGAAGGGGTCGTGTCCGTCGCGATCGCCGACGAACACGGCCGCGACATCGCTCGGGTCGCGGCGCTGACGTTCCGACCGGCCAGTGCCGAACAACTGCGCTCGGCACGAGGCGGGCCCGAGCAATCGCTGTTCGAAGTGCAATGGCGACCGCTGCGGGACAGCGAGCGGCGGGAACCCTACCGGGGGCAGTGGGGTGTTCTCGGGACGAAGGACGGCCTGGCTTCGCGCCTGTCCGCGGCGGGCGGTGAGGCGGTCCCGCGCTACGAGTCGATCGAGGATGTCCCCGCGGGCCGGGCGCCCCGGCACATCGTCCTGTGCCTGGACGACTTCCTCGCCGCCGACCCCGACCTGCTCGCCGAGGTCGGCGGAGCGAACGCGCACGTGCTGGACCGGATCCAGCGATTCCTCGCCGAGGAAACGTTCGCCGAATCCACGCTGACCGTGCTCACCCGCCTGGCCCTGGACACCGCCGGCGGGGCGAACGTCGAAAGCCTTCCCGGCGCGTCCGTGTGGGGCCTGATCCGGTCCGCCCAGGCCGAGCGCCCCGGCAGGTTCAAGCTGGTGGACATCGACGACGAGGAGACCTCCCTCGCGCGCTTCCCGGACGTACTCGCCCTCGGCGAAGAACAACAGGCACTGCGTGGCGGCGAGTACCTCACGCCCCGCATGGCACCGACCGCACCCGCGCGGCACCGGATCGAGCCACCGGCGGCCGGCGCGCACCGGCTGGGCATCCCGACCAAGGGCACCCTGGAGAACCTGACCTGGGTTCCCTGCCCCGAGGTGGAGGCGCCGCTGACGAGCGGGCAGGTTCGGGTCGCCGTGCACGCCGCCGGGCTCAACTTCCGCGATGTGACGATCGCCCTGGGACTGGTGGAGAAAACCGCCTTCGACGCCGGACTCGGCAGCGAAGGCGCCGGAATGGTGCTGGAGGTCGCGGACGACGTCACCGACCTCGCGCCGGGTGACCGCGTGATGGGCGCCCTCACCGGCGCCTTCGGCCCCGTGGCCGTGATGGATCACCGCCTGCTCGTGCCCGTGCCCGACGGGTGGAGTTACGCCGAGGCGGCGTCCATGCCGACCGCCTTCCTCACCGCCTACTACGCGCTTTTCCACGTGATGCGGCTCGAGAAGGGACAGCGGATCCTCATCCACGCCGCGGCGGGCGGCGTCGGGATGGCCGCCGTGCAACTCGCGCAGCACATCGGTGCCGAGGTGTACGGAACCGCGAGCCCGGCCAAGTGGCCCGTCCTGCGCGGGCTGGGGCTGGACGACGAGCACCTGGCATCCTCGCGGGACCTGGAGTTCGCGGACAAGTTCCTGGACTCCTCGGATGGTCGCGGCATGGATGTCGTGCTCAACTCCCTGGCACACAAGTTCGTCGACGCCTCGCTGAGGCTGCTCCCCAACGGTGGGAACTTCATCGAGATGGGGAAGACGGACATTCGCGATCCCCACCGGGTGGCGGCCGATCACCCCGGGGTCGACTACCGGGCCTTCGATTTCTACGAGGAGAGCCCGGACGCGATCCAAGAGATGTTCCGGGCCGTCATGGAACTGTTCGCCGACGGGCGAGTGCGGCTGAACCCGATCTCCATCCGCGACATTCGCGACGCGCGCAAGGCCTTCCGCGAGATGAGCCAGGGCCGCCACGTCGGCAAGTTGGTCCTGGACGTGGGCGGGGGGTTCGGCGGTGGAAGTGTGCTGGTCACCGGCGGGACCGGGGGAGTGGGATCACTGGTGGCGCGGCACCTGGTCGCCGAACACGGTGTGCGGAGTCTGGTGTTGGCGAGCCGTCGGGGCATGGCGGCGGACGGAGCCGCCGAATTGGTCTCGGACCTCGCGGCGGCCGGCGCGGTGGTCAAGGTCGCGGCGTGCGATGTCGCGGACCGGGCCGCCCTCGCGGATCTGCTCGCAGACATGCCGCCGCGGTACCCGCTGACGGCGGTCGTGCACGCGGCGGGGGTGCTGGCGGACGGCACGGTCGAGTCGCTGACCGACCACAGCCTCGAACGCGTGCTGCGCGCCAAGGTCGGCGGTGCGATCAACCTGCACGAGCTGACCCGTGAACACCACCTGTCGGCGTTCGTGCAATTCTCCGCCCTCGCGGGCACGCTCGGCAGCGCGGGACAGGCGAACTACGCCGCGGCGAACGCGTTCCTGGACGGTTTGGCGGCGCGGCGCAGGGCGTCCGGCCTGGTCGGCACGTCGCTGTGCTGGGGCTGGTGGGAGCGCAGCGGGATGACCACGGACCTGGACGAGGTCGACGTCTCGCGGATCCGGCGGCTGGGCATCGCCGAGATGCCGACACCCCAGGCGCTGGCCCTGTTCGACGCGGCGTGCGCGATCGACAAGCCGGTGCTCATCCCGGCCCGGGTGGATCTCTCCGTGCTGCGGAACATCACCGGCGAGGAGCCGCCGCTGCTCCTGCGCGACCTCGTCGACGGCAGCCGCCCACTTCGCAACCGGACGAGCACGAGCAGGGACGGCGGCGCCCTCGGCCTACCCGCCGGATGGATCGGCCTGCCGGAGGGCGAGGCGCAGGCAGCCGTGCTGGACGCGGTCCGCGAGCAGGCCGCCGTCGTGCTCGGACACCCGTCCGGCGCGGCCATCGATGCCGACGAGGCGTTCACCCACCTCGGATTCGACTCGCTGACCGCGGTCGAACTGTGCAACCGCCTTGCCTCCTCCACCGGATTGCGCCTGCCGTCCACCATCGTCTTCAGCTACCCGACGCCACGCGAGTTGGGGCGGCACGTCTTCGGCCTGCTGCGACCGGCACCGGACCCCAGCGCGGTCGAGGAGGCGCGGATCCGAGAAGTGTTGCGGACCGTCTCGATCGAGGGCCTGCGGAACGCGGGCGTCCTGGAACTGGTTCTGGCGTACGCCGAAGCGCCTCGAGCGGAAGACGCCGACGGTCATCTGCCGGATACCGGTACCGACGCCGGCGTACTGGCGGCCATGGACTTGGAAGCACTCGTCGGCCTGGCTCTGGACGAGAGGGGTGAGTGACATGGTCAACTCGGCGGATCGCACGGCGGAAGGCGCGGACCGGGTCGAGCGGGCGCTTCGCACGCTGCTGGAGGAGCGCGATCGGCTCCGGCAGGAGAACGACGCGCTGAAGGCCGGGCGCGGTGAGCCGATCGCCGTGGTGGCCATGGCCTGCCGCTACCCGGGAGGCGTGTCGTCGCCCGAGGAGCTGTGGACTGTGATCCGCGACGGCCTGGACGTGGTGGACGAGTTCCCGCAGGACCGCGGCTGGCGGGATGTGTTCGACCCGGATCCCGACACCCTGGGCGGCTCGTACGTGCGCCACGGAGGCTTCCTGACGGATGTGGCCGCCTTCGACGCGGAATTCTTCGGTGTCAGTCCGCGCGAGGCGTTGGCGGTCGACCCGCAGCAGCGCCTGTTGTTGGAGACCTCGTGGGAGGCCCTCGAACGGGCGGGCATCGTTCCCGCCGACGTGCGCGGGGCCGACATCGGTGTTTTCGCCGGAGTGAGTTCCTCCGAATACGGGGCGCGTTTCCTGGAGGAGGACAAGCACGAACTGGAGGGCTACCTGCTGCAAGGCAGCACGCTGAGCGTGGCCTCCGGCCGGGTGGCGTACGAACTCGGACTGACCGGGCCCGCGATGAGCGTGGACACGGCGTGTTCGTCGTCGCTGGTGGCGCTGCACCTGGCGGTGCAGTCACTGCGGTCGGGGGAGTGCTCGCTCGCGTTGGCGGGTGGGGTGTCGGTGATGTCGACGCCCGCGATCTTCGTGGAGTTCTCCCGGCAGCGGGGTCTGGCGGCCGACGGCCGCTGCAAGTCCTTCGCGAACGCGGCCGACGGGACCGGCTGGGCCGAGGGGGTGGGCGTGTTGCTGCTGGAACGGCTGTCCGACGCGCGCCGCAACGGCCATCCGGTGCTGGCCGTCCTTCGTGGTTCCGCGGTGAACCAGGACGGCGCCAGCAACGGGTTGACCGCTCCCAACGGCCTCGCCCAGGAGAGGGTGATCCGCAAGGCTCTGGCGAACGCGGGGGTCTCGGCCGCCGAGGTGGACCTGGTCGAAGCCCACGGCACCGGAACCGTGCTGGGCGATCCCATCGAGGCGGGCGCGCTGTTGGCGACCTACGGTCAGGGGCGGGCCGAGGGCAGGCCCTTGTGGCTGGGGTCCATGAAGTCGAACATCGGTCACGCCCAGGCCGCCGCCGGGGTCGCCGGTGTCATCAAGGCCGTGATGGCCATGCGCCACGGGCACCTGCCGAAGACCCTGCATGTGGACACGCCCTCGGCACACGTGGACTGGTCCTCGGGCGCGGTCGAACTGCTGGTGGAGGGGCGTGAGTGGACCCGGGCCGACGGTCCGCGGCGGGCCGGGGTGTCGTCCTTCGGGGTCAGCGGCACCAACGCGCACGTGATCCTGGAAGAGGGGCCGCCGCCGGCGGGGGCGGGCGAACGGGCCGCGGGTGCGGCCCTCGCCGACGGTCTGGTCCCGTGGGCGGTATCGGGCAAGAGCGCGGCGGCGTTGGCGCGGCAGGCGGGTAGGCTGCACGACTTCGCCGCCGCCGACCCCGGGGTCGATCTCGCGGATGTCGGCTATTCGTTGTCGTCGAGCCGATCACGCTTCGACCATCGCGCGGTGGTGCTGGGCCGCGGACGGGACGAGTTGCTGAACGGTTTGGCGTCGTTGCGCGACGGCGCGGAGTCCGCGGCGGTCGTCCAAGGGGTCGCGGGAAACCCCGCAGGCGTGGTCCTCATGTTCCCCGGACAGGGGTCGCAATGGGTCGGCATGGGCCGGCGGTTGTACGACACCTTCCCCGTCTTCGCGGACAACCTCGACGCGTGTGCGGCCGCGTTGGCCCAGTGGGTCGACTGGTCGCTGCTCGACGTGGTGCGCGGCGTGGCGGGAGCGCCGACCCTGGACCGGGTGGACGTGGTGCAGCCGGCGCTGTTCTCGGTGATGGTGTCGATGGCCGCGTTGTGGCGGTCCTGGGGAGTGGAACCGGCCGCGGTGGTCGGGCACAGCCAGGGCGAGATAGCCGCCGCCCACGTGTGCGGCGCGTTGTCGTTGCGCGACGCCGCCAAGGTCGTGGCGCTCCGCAGCAAGGCCCTGGTGGCATTGATCGGTCACGGCGCGATGGCGTCGGTCGTGGAGTCCGCCGAATCCGTGGAGGCCCGGCTGACTCCGTGGAACGACCGGCTGAGCATCGCCGTCGTCAACGGACCCCGCTCGGTGGTGGTGTCCGGGGAACCCGACGCACTCGAGGAATTCGTCGAGAAGATGAAGGCCGAAGGCACTCAGGCCCGGAGAATATCGGTCGAATACGCCTCGCATTCGCACCACGTGACCCGGGTCCGCGATCAGGTGATCGGCCCACTGTCCGATGTGCGCCCGAAAACGTCGACACTACCCTTCTATTCGACCCTGCACGGCGAAAGAATCGATACCGCGAAGCTGAACGGCGAGTATTGGTACGAGAACCTGCGGGAAAAGGTTCGCTTCGAATCGTCCGTCCGCCGGCTGGTCGACGACGGTTTCCGGGTGTTCATCGAGATGAGCCCGCATCCCGTGCTGACCGTCCCGGTGCAGGAGATCGTCGAGGACCTGGACGACGTGCTGGTCCTGTCCTCGGCGCGGCGGGACCGGGACGAGGTGGAGGCCGTGGTCGGCTCGCTGGCCCAACTGCACGTGCGGGGCGGCGCCGTGGACTGGAACGCCCTGTTCGGGGCGCGCCTGCGAGTGGACCTGCCGACGTACGCGTTCCGCCGGCAGCGGTACTGGCTGAACTCTTCGCCCGCGGCGACATCCGCGCAGGCGGCCCCGACACGGCTTCCCGCAGGTGAGGATCACCTCGTCCCCCTGTCGGACCTGCTCGCCACGGCGTCCGACGACGACGCGCGGGCACTCGTGCTGGAGCACGTCGTGGAGAAGGTCGCCGTCGTGCTCGGCCACCCCTCCGCCGAGACGGTGGACCCCGACCAGGAGTTCAAGGACGTCGGATTCGACTCACTGCTGGCGGTGGAGTTGAGCAAACGTCTGAGCGCCTCGACCGGACTCAAGCTGAGGGGGAACGCCGTACTGCGGTATCCGACACCAAGGAGGATCGCCGAGCACATCAGGTCCTCGATGGCCACCCGTGTGCCGCGCTGACCCACCGTGTTCCGGCTGTGTTCGGGCCGTCTTCCAGGGTATTTCCGCCCGCGGTATGTCCCGCCGGCGGGACACGGCACGTTCGACCGCGGCTTGCCCCGCCGCCGCGCCCGGTTGTCTTGACCGGCTGATCCACTTACGTGACGGTGGAGTCCATCTGCGAATTCCTCCGGTTCCCGGGCCTATTTCGTCGAGGGGTTGATCCGCTTGAGTTCGTTCGGTGCGTCGTCCGCGCACAAGGGATTGTGGCTGGCACAGAAGATGTCTCCCGACATGTTGAACCATGCGCTGACCATGTGCGATGTGGACGGTGAACTGGACGCGACGGTCATGGAATGCGCGTTTCGGCACGTGCTGGGCGAGGCGGAAGTGCTGTGCGTCAATTTCGTCGACGACGGCAGCGGGCTTCGGCTGGTGCCCCGGCAATTGGGCGATTGGCGGCCCTTCTTTTTGGATCTCAGCGCCGAGACCGATCCCGAGCAGGCGGCCCGGGAGGCGCTGGCCGACATGCTGCGGCAGCCGTTCGACCTGGAGCGGGATCTGCTGTTCCGACTGGGCGTGGTCAAACTCGCGGCCACCCGCTCGCTCGTGGTGATCGCCTACCACCACCTCATATCCGACGGGTTCGGGGCCGGCATCGTGACGCAGCGCCTTGCCGAGGTGTACACGGCACTGGCGCGGGGCTCGGAGATACCGGAGTTGCCACACCCGTGGGATCTCGAATCGTTCGCGGACGCGGCGGCGGAATATCAGGACTCCCCGGCATTCGCCGACGACACGGAATTCTGGCGCGAGTACCTGGCGGACGCGCCCCCACCCGCGCAGGTTCCGCGCGTGGCGCTGTCGGACGCGACGCGGTCCGCGCTGTCCGAACCGATGAGCAGCGCCGACCGCTGGGCGGAGGTGGCCGAGTGCATCGGCATGGTCAGCCGAACGCTGACCGTGCCGCGCGCCGAGGCGGACACGTGGACCGAGACCGCGAAGTCCATGGGTGTATGGATGTCGTCACTGCTGACCACGGCCGCGGCGGTGTTCCTCGGACACCGCTGCGATCGTCGCGAGTTCCTGCTCTCGCTGGCCGTGGGCAACCGGGTCGGGGCAGCGAGCAGGACGCCCGGTCTGGCGGTGAACGTGGTGCCGGTGCGCGTACGGGTTCCGCTCGGAGCGACCTTCACCGAGGTCGCCGACGCGGTGGGCGACGAGACGTATGACATCTTCGGCCACACCCTCTGCCACTACTCCGAGATCCAGCGCGCGAGCGGAACGGTCCTGAGCGGTCGCGGGAGTTTCGGCGCCGTCATGAACATCGTCGAGTTCGCCGAACAACTGCACTTCGCCGACAGCGCGGCGCGTTACTCCGGCGCGACGAGCGGGACGTTCGACGAGTTGTCGATCGGGGTCTACACCGACGGGAGCGCCGACAGCGACCTCTACTTCCGGCTCGACGCCCCCGCGGACCTGTACTCCCGCGCGGAACTGGGTTTCATCGGAAGCGAGTTGATCGCCTACATCCGGGCCCTGACGGCCGCCGATCCGCAACTGCCGGTCGGTGCGCTGGACGTCGTGAGCGGTCTCGAGCGCGAGCGGGTGCTCACGGCACCCAACGCCACGGACGTACCGCTGCCGGGACTGTCGGTTCCGGAACTGTTCGCGCGGCAGGTGGGCCGGGCCCCCGACGCCGTCGCGGTGATGTCCGGGAACTCCGCGCTCTCCTACCGGGAGTTGGACGAGCGGTCGAGCCGCCTGGCCGGGGCACTGCGACGTCGGCGCGTCGGACCCGAGACGGTCGTGGCGGTGGCGCTGCCTCGATCGGCGGACCTGGCCATCGCCCTGCTGGGGGTGGCGAAAGCGGGCGCGGCCTACCTGCCGATCGACCCCGCGTTCCCGACGGAACGCCTCACGACCGTGATCGGTGCCTCCCCGGCGCGCCTACTGCTCACCGACGCGACGACGGCCGAGGGGCTCTCCCCCGATCCGGGTGTGCCGGTGATGCTGTTCGAGGACGTCCGGTCGAACCTCGCCGACGACACCGGCGAACGGGCGCGGGAGACTCCGGTCCCTGTGCACCGGGACGGCCTGCTGGCCGTGACGTACGGCCACGCATCGGCAGGTGCGGCCGCCGGCGTCGCCGTGACACACCGCAACATGGAGCGGTTCGTCCTGGATCGCCACTGGCGAGAAGACGGCCGCGGAGCCGTGTTGTGGCACACCCCGCAGACCTCCGACGCGCTCGCCCTCGAACTGTGGGTCCCCCTGCTGAACGGCGGCCGGGTGGTCGTGGCCCCTCCGGGAGAACTCGACATCGACACGCTGACCGAGTTGCGAACGTCGGACGAGATCTCCGCGGTATGGCTGCCCGTGGGTCTGTTCTCGGCGATCGCGGCGGAACGCCCGGAGTGCCTCGCCGGATTGCGCACGGTGTGGACCGGTGCCGACCACGTGTCCGCGGCCGCGCTGCGCCGGGTGCGGGAGGCATGCCCCGACCTGACACTCGTCAACGGCCACGGTCCGGCGGAAACGATCGGGTTCGCCGCGTGCCACCGCTCGACGGCGGACGAACCCGCGCGGCACCCGGGCGCGATCGGACGCCCGATGGACAACACCGCCCTGTACGTGCTGGGTCCGGGATTGGCGCCGGTCCCGGTCGGCGTGACCGGGGAGCTGTACGTGGCCGGTCCCGGCGTCGCGCGTGGATACCCCGGGCACCCCGGGCAGACCGCGGAGCGGTTCGTGCCCTGTCCGTTCGGTCCGCCCGGCGGGCGCATGTACCGGACCGGGGACCGGGTGCGGTGGGGCGCCGACGAGCGGCTGGAGTACGTGGGCCGGGCCGACGCCCAGGCACAGATCCATGGTGTCCGGGTCGAGCCGGTCGAGGTCGAGGAGGTGCTGTCCGAGCACCCCGGG
This sequence comes from Embleya sp. NPDC025285, assembly GCF_055558835.1. Lineage (NCBI taxonomy): Bacteria > Bacillati > Actinomycetota > Actinomycetes > Kitasatosporales > Streptomycetaceae > Embleya > Embleya sp. NPDC025285. The sequence continues at coordinate 8,357 of NZ_JBVHLU010000132.1, read as the reverse complement.
GCCGCGCAGTCGCTGGTGACCGTCGGGGCGGACGACTCCGGGCAGCAGCGATTGGTGGCCTATGTGGTGCCGGCCGGCGGCCGGGGCGACCTCTCGGGTGAGGAACTGCGCCGGTTCGTGGCGGGGCGATTGCCGGAGTTCATGGTGCCGTCGGTGTTCGTGACGCCGGCCCGCATACCGACGACGGCCGGCGGAAGAGTGGACCGGGCGTCGCTGCCGGAGCCCGAGTTCGACGACGGGAAGTACCGGGCACCGCGCAACGACACCGAGCGGGTGCTGGCCCAGGCACTCGCCGACGTGCTCGAACTGGACCGGGTGGGCATCGACGACGACTTCTTCGAGATGGGTGGCAACTCGCTGCGAGCGATCAGGCTGGTCGGCCTGATCCGGTCGGAGCTGAACCAGGAGGTGTCCATCCGCACGTTGTTCGCGGCTCGTACCATCGCCGGCCTGTCCGACATGTGGAAGGACCTCGCCCAGTCCAGCAGGCCGGCCCTGCGCAGGAGGACGAAGGACGGCGAAGTCCTCTGAGCATTCCGGCACCGACGTGTCCGGACCGGCCGATCCACTGCCGTGAACGTGATTCGACGACAGCAAGAACACAGGCGAATGGGGGCAACGACATGGGACACACCGGCCTGGACACGGACGTGGTGATCGCGGGCGCCGGGCCGACGGGCTTGATGCTCGCCTGCGAGCTGCGGCTGGCGGGCGTCGACGTGATGGTGGTGGAACGTCTTTCGGAGCGGACGGGCGAGTCGCGAGCCGGTGGGATGCACTCGCGCACCCTCGAGGTGCTGGACCAGCGCGGAGTCCTGGACCGCTTCCTGGCCGTCGGCGAACTGACGCCGGTGGGCCACTTCTCCGGGCTCTGGCTGGACTTCGACGGCCTCGAGTCCAGGCACCCCCTCCCGTTACAGCTCCTGCAGTCCGCCTTCGAGCGGATCCTGGAGGAGTGGGGCACCGAGCTCGGCGTACGCGTGCGCCGGTCGTCCCAAGTGTGCGGGATCCACCAGGACGAGACCGGCGTGGCGGTCGAGCTGGGCGCGGCGGAGGCGACGTCCGCGACGCTGCGCGCCCGCTACCTCGTGGGCTGCGACGGCGGACGCAGCACGGTGCGCAAACTGGCGGGCATCGACTTCCCGGGCACTCCGGCGACCATGACCGCGCTGCTCGGTGACGTCGAACTCCCGGACCTGCCGGAAGAGTTCATCTTCGGGCGGCGCTATCCCGGCGGCAACTTCTCGGCGTTCTCGCTGGAGCCGGGCTGGCACCGGGTGATCACCACCGAGTACGACCGGGTCGCCGACCGCGACGACCCGGTGACGTTCGAGCTGCTCCGCGAGTCGCTGATCAGGCTCGTGGGCACCGACTACGGCATGCGCAACCCCAGGTGGATCTCCCGGTTCGGTGACGCCGCGCGGCAGGCCGCCCGGTACCGGGAGGGCCGGGTGCTGCTCGCGGGCGACGCGGCGCACATCCACTTCCCGGCCGGCGGGCAAGGACTGAACCTGGGAGTGCAGGACGCGGTCAACCTCGGCTGGAAGCTCGCCTCGGTGGTACACGGCCGGGCGCCGGAGACTCTGCTGGACAGCTACCACGCCGAGCGCCACCCCGTCGCGGAGCGCGTTTTGCACAACACCCGGGCACAGGAGGCGCTGGCCCGCCCCGGTGCCCAGATGGACGCGCTCCGCGACGTGTTCGGCTCGCTCATGGTGTTCGACGACGTCAACCGGTACCTGCGCGGCATGCTCACGGCCCTCGACATCCGCTACCGGGTCGGCGGCAACCATCCGCTGGAGGGCCGCCGGGTTCCCGACGCCGACCTCAAGACGCCCGACGGCGCGACCCGCGTCTACAAACTGCTGCATGCCGCCCGCCCCGTACTGCTCGACCTGCGCGGCAGCGCCGAGGTGGCGGCGACCGCCAAGAGCTGGGCCGATCGCGTCGACCTCGTCGAGGCGCGCAGCGAGGACGACCACTGGCCCGTCCCGATCGTCGGTGAGATCCCCGCTCCCGCCGCGCTCCTCATCCGCCCCGACGGACACGTCGCCTGGGCGGCCGACACCGCCGGCACCCCCGACACCTCGGCGCTTCGAACCGCCCTCGCCACCTGGTTCGGCCCGGCCCGGCGAAGGTGAGACACCACCCGCCGGTTTTCGAAGTCCGCCGAAGAACGGCGAAGCCCGCGCGCCGGCACCCGCCGTCCCACGGACACCGAGTCGCCCGCGAGGGGACCGGCCGGCCATCGACATCGCGGGGGTGCCTCGCCGAGAGCTCCGGTCTCGATCCGTGCGAGACCGGAGCATCCTCGCGCGTGAGCGGTGTCGCCGGTCGATCGATCGATGCCGACCGTTGGGGTCAGGTGTGCGCCGGCAGCGGCTCGGCACCGTGGTCGTCCGCGAGGGCGGCCTTGCCGTCGGTGGCCTCGGGCCATTCGGCGTCGTCGGAGGTTCCGGCGCCGGTGTCGGCGCCGAGTTGGTCCGGACGAGCCGTGTTCATCAGCGCGGCGACGATCAGCGCGCCCACCACGATGATCCCCGCGGCCCACGCCCCCGCCTCCGCGAAGCCCTCCACCAGTGCCTGCTTCGCGGTCGCCGGGCTGCTGTCGTGTGAGGCCAGGTAGTCCACGGTCGCGCTCGTGGCGATGGTGTTGAGCAGCGCGGTGCCGAGCGAACCGCCGATCTGCTGCGCGGTGTTGACGGTGGCCGAGGCCACACCCAGGTCGCCGTGGTCGACACCGTGGGTGGCGTAGTTGATGGCCACCGGCATGACCAGGCCCGCGCCGAAGCCGAGCAGGAGTTGCGAGATCAGCACGCCGCCGGCGTACGAGGTGTCCGGTTCCACCGTGATCATCCACAACATGCCGACGGCGTTGACGAGCATGCCGGGCACGATCAACGCCCGCGGCGGGAACTTGGGCATCAGCCGGGTGCTGAGCCCGGCGGCCGACACCAGGACCGCAACGGCCATGGGCAGGAAGGCCGCCCCCGTCTTGGTCGGCGAGTACCCCTTGACCACCTGCATGTAGTAGGTCATGAACAGGAACGCCCCGAACATGCCGATGACGGCCAGACCCACGGCCAGGTACGCGCCGCCGCGGGTGCGGTCGGCCACCACGCGCAGCGGCAGCAGCGGCTGCGCCACCCGGCTCTCGACGAAGACGAACACCGCGAGCAGTACCGCACCGGCGGCCAGCAGGCCGAGTACCGTCGTCGAGCCCCAACCGTCGGCCTCGGCCCGGGTGGTGGCGTACACGATCGCGACCAGCCCGCCGGTCACCAGCAACACGCCCGGGATGTCCAAGCGCGCCCTGCCCTCGCGCCGCGACTCGGCCAGCACCGTGTACCCGCCGATCGCGGCGACCAGGGCGATCGGGATGTTGACGTACAGGCACCAGCGCCAGTCGAGGTAGTCGGTCAGCGCCCCGCCGGCCAGCAGCCCGATCGTGCCGCCCGCGGCGCTGATGCCGCCCCAGATCCCGAACGCCTTGGTGCGGTCCTTCGGTTGGGTGAACGTCACCGTCAACAGCGACAGCGCAGACGGCTGGAGGAGCGCACCGAACGCACCCTGCACCGCACGGGAGACCAACAACATCTCGAAGTTCTCCGCCGCGCCGCCGAGCGCCGACGCGGCGGTGAAACCGAGCAACGCGATCAGGAAGGTCCGCTTGCGGCCGACGTAGTCGGCGATCCGGCCGCCGAGCAGCAGCAGGCTGCCGAACGCCAGCGTGTACGCGGTGATGATCCACTGCCGGTCGGCGTCGGAGACCCCGAGGTCCCCCTGGATGGACGGCAGCGCGATGTTCACGACGGTGGCGTCCAGTACGAGCATGAGCTGGGCCAACCCGATGAAGAACAGCGCGACCCAGCGGCGCGATGGGCCCGCCGGGGCCTGCGCCTTCGTGGTTGCCATGACGTGGTCCTCACTCGTGGTGGTACGTGCCGCGCCGATCCTTCGCGCGGCGTCCTGACCTTCACGAGACGTGCGCGATTCGGTCCGCGTGACAGCGGCGTGATGTGCCGTATGTCACCCGGTCGTAGGTGTCACAGAGCGGTGGAGGCCGGCGTCTTGTGCGTACGGGTACGGGAACCGGCATGGGAACGAACGGGTGGGAGAAGCCAGGCATGAGCGCAAGCAGCGAGGAAACAGAGGCGGGCGCGGCGGAGACGACCGAGCCGCCCCGCGTCGGCGACGGTCGCGCGGACTCGGCCGCGGCCACCGAGGCGTTCGTGGCCCACCGCAACCTCCTTTTCACCGTCGCGTACGAGATGCTCGGCTCGGCCGCCGACGCCGAGGACGTTCTGCAGGAGGCCTGGTTGCGCTGGGCGGGGGTCGACCTGGCCGTGGTGCGCGAGCCGCGCGCGTTCCTGGTACGGATCGTCACCCGGCTGGCGCTGGACCGGCTGCGTGCGCTCGACCGCCGCAAGGAAACCTACGTCGGCCCCTGGCTGCCCGAGCCGCTCCTGACCACGCCCGACGTGGCGGAGGACATCGAACTGGCCGACAGTCTCTCCATGGCGATGCTGCTGGTGATGGAGACGCTCACGCCGACCGAGCGGGCGGTGTTCGTACTGCGGGAGGTGTTCGACGTCGCCTACGACGAGATCGCCGAAGCCGTCGGCAAGAGCCCCGCCGCGGTCCGCCAGATCGCCCACCGGGCACGGGCGCACGTCGCGGCACGCCGCCCACGCGATGTCATCTCCCCGGCCGAGACCCGAGCCGCGCTCCAGGCCTTCCAACGAGCGGTCGAGACCGGGGACCTGCAAAACCTCGTCGACATCCTCGCGCCGAACGTCGTGGCCCTCAGCGACGGCGGAGGAATCAGGCACGCCGCGGTGCGCCCGATCGTGGGAGCCGACGACGTGGCCCGCTACCTGGCCTTCGGCCTGACCAGATTCACCGCCGGCACATCGATCGAGCCGGTCCAGATCAACGGTTGGCCCGGACTCATCATGCGCCGCGCCGGAGAGATCCACGGCGTGATGGCAATGCGCGTCGAGGCCGGCCTGATCACCGGCCTGTACACGGTGCGCAACCCCGAGAAGCTGTCCCGCCTGGAGCAGGAGACCGAGCTGAGCCGTTGAGGCGGGAACGATCCGGGGCCAGTCCGGGGGAAGCCGATGGATCGGGCCGTGCGAAGGTGCGGGCCCGAAGGAGAGCGTGCCGGGCGGCGGGCGGCTCTCGACGGAGTCGACACCTGGGTCGACTTCGGCACGCGGGTTCAGGTAGGTGGAGTCGGCGTGCTGGTAGGCGACTTGGCCCAGGAAGTCCTGGAGCGGTTTCCTGGTCGTGTGCGGGTCGTAGGAGCCGGGCGTGGTCCCGTAGCCGGTGTTCGGCTCGCAGCCGTCGCCCGGTTGCGCGTAGACGTTGGGGCCGGGGAGACCGGCGATCGTCGAGATGACCGCTTTGACGTCGTTGGTCGCCTCCGGGCCGGGGACGGGGTGGCGCAAGAAGGGCTCCGCGTGGCGTGGTCGGGTGCGTCGGTATGAAGACCCGTGTAGTCGCCGAAAACCGTCGCGCCGGCCACGAGCCGGGGCGTGATCCAGGCCATGGCATCGGTGCGTGCGGGGCGAGGGCGCCTGTCTTCCGGGGCTGTCCCGGGTCGGCGTTGCGTGGCGCCCTGCGGCTCCGGCCACTGCTTGACCCGCGCGGGCCGAGGCGGTCGGTGCGCCGTTCGCCGGAGAAGCTCGGGTGGTTGGTCGAAGCGTGGCCAAGATCCGGATATGGGCGTGTCGGAGGTGGGAGAGGTGGCCGGGACTTGTCGGATGACGGACAAGGAGCCGAGTCGGGCGGCGCGATCGGCAATGCCGTGCCGGGTCCGCGCTCTGGCTGCGGGCGTCGGAGGGGATCGACCCGGTGGGGAGGCGGCCGATCGCGACTCCACACGTGGCCGGCCGGGCGCTGAAGGGCGGGCCCGATCGTGCCGCCTCGGCTGAGTCGGCCCGGCGACAGCCCGCAAGGCGCAGCGATCGCCCGCGAGGTGAAGCGAGAGCCCGTTAAGCGGAGCGAGAGCCCGCGAGGGGAGCGCGAGCCGCTTTATGTGACAAACCCCGGCATCACATGACACCTGTGGCGCCCCCTGGCGCCATCTGGTGTCGCCGAACGTCATGGTGACCCTCTCGGCGCCATCCGGCGCCATTCCTTGCCCCAGGGGGCCCATGGGTGCGCAAGGCGCCACTGCGGCTTGGGCCTCCTTCTTCACGTTTTCGCAGGTAGAGAGGCCGTTCGTAGCCTGGTTCCAGGTGGGGTGCCACCCGGGCTTGCAAATGGCGCCATTGTGCTGCCATGATGACGTCATGGACCTCGCACCGTACGTCGACACCCTCCGCCGCGAACTTGCGGTGGCCGCCGAAGCCGGCGGCGAAGATGCCCGCGAACTGGCCGAGCGGCTTATCGCTCCGCTGGAGTCGGCGACTCGTCTGACCATGCTCAACGTGCTCTCCGCCGCGATGGACGAGATCACTCGCGAGCTCGCCCCCGGGTCGGTCGACATACGGCTGCGCGGACTGGACCCGGACTTCGTGGTGACGCCGCCGCCCGCCGACGGTGGCGCCGCCGCGGAGCCGGTCGAACCGTTCAGGGCTCGTGCGCCCACCGACGGCGACGAGGGCGCCGCCGCCCGCGTCAACCTGCGTCTGCCGGCCCACCTGAAGGCGAGGGTCGAGGAGGCCGCGAGTCGCGAGGGCCTGTCGGTCAACGCGTGGCTGGTACGGGCCGTGTCGGCCGCGGTCGACGGCGCGCGGCCACGTACGACGGAGAAGACCCAGAACATCGGACAGAGCTTCAACGGCTGGGTGCGCTAGCCGCAACGGCCCGGCCCACAGCAGCACTTCACCTCCACCGCTTCGCCCCCACCACTTCACCTCCAGCACGTCCTACCAGCGGGGACGTCCTGAAGACCCGAGAGGACGAGACAGCCATGCCTTCTTTCGACACTCCCGAACCGATCTCGATCACCGCACACGTGGAGGCCGGTTCCATCCAATTCACCGCAGGCGACCGCCTCGACACCGTGGTCGAGGTCCGGCCCCGCGACCCGAAGCGGGAGCAGGACGCACGGGCGACCGAGCAGACCGAGGTGACGTTCGCGAACGGCGCATTGACCATCAGCACGCCCAAGTCCAGCCTGTTCGGCCGCACCGGCACCGTCGACGTGAAGGTCGAACTGCCCGCCGGCTCGCGCATCGACATGACCGGATCCTGGACCCAGGTACTCGGCGAGGGACGGCTCGGCGAGGTCCGCGTGAAGACCTCCTCCGGCGACGTCCGGCTCGACACGACCGGCCCGCTGAACCTGATCGCGTCGCACGGCTCGATCACCGTGGACCGGGTCGAGGGCATGGCCGAGATCACCACCAGCTCCGGAAGCCTGCGCGTCGGCGTCGTCGACGGCCCCGCCGTACTGAAGAACTCGCACGGCACCACGACGGTCGACGCCGCGACCGGCGAGCTGCGGGTGAGTGGCGCCAACGGCGACATCGAGATCCGGCGCGCCGAGGACTCGGTCACCGCCACCACTGCCCACGGCACTCTGCGAGTGGGCGAAGTAGCCTCCGGCACAGTCCAGTTGGAGACCTCGCACGGCGCCATCGAGGTCGGCGTCCGCGAGGGTACGGCCGCCTGGCTCGACGTCAGCTCCAACTCCGGCCAGGTACGCAACACGCTCGCCGCGTCCGACACCCCGGAAAAGACCGAAGACGCCGTCAAGATCCGCGCCCGCACCCGCCACGGCAACATCGACGTACGCCGCGCCCGGGTCTGAGCACCGCATCCTCGATCGGCCCCATTCCCCGCCCACTTCAGCCTTCGAATGGAGGGCCCCGTGCCTTCTCCCACGCTGCCCACGTCCAGGCGGGCCAACGGTCACGCGTCGCCGGCCGCCGTCTCCGCCACCGATCTGCGCAAGTCGTACGGCGACAAGGTCGTGCTCGACGGCATCGACCTGCGCATCCCGTCGGGGTCGGTGTTCGCACTGCTCGGGCCGAATGGCGCCGGCAAGACCACCGCGGTGAAGATCCTGTCCACGCTCATCGGCGCCGACGGCGGACAGGCTCAGGTCGCGGGTCACGACGTCGCCGCGTCACCGAACGGTGTGCGGGCGGCGATCGGCGTCACCGGGCAGTTCTCCGCCGTCGACGGGCTGATCACCGGCGAGGAGAACATGCACCTCATGGCCGACCTGCACCACCTGTCCAAGCGCGAGGGCCGGCGGGTCGCCGCCGAGTTGCTCGAGCGGTTCGACCTGGTGGAGGCCGCGAGGAAGCCCGCCTCGACCTACTCCGGCGGCATGAAGCGCCGCCTGGACATCGCCATGACCCTGGTCGGCAACCCGCGGATCATCTTCCTCGACGAGC